>CAZZFI010000005.1:18147-20595 GCA_964653475.1 uncultured Candidatus Saccharibacteria bacterium
TTAAAAAATGCTCGTACGCTTTAAGACGCAAATCAAGCATCCACTTATCTTCGTTTTTCAGTTTAGAAATTTTCTTGATTATCTCTTCGTTTATTCCCTTTCCGATGTCGTTTGACGCTTTGTGGTCGTCACGAAATCCGTATTTCTGATCGTACTCGAGATTAATCTTGCGTGCAATTTGCTCTTCCTGTTCCAAGAGTGTGCCTGCGTTAGTTTTTTGCCGTTGGAGGTTTTTGTCACTCATTTTTTGAACTGCTTATATCCGTTTTCCTCTATGTTGTCTACCAACTCTAGTCCTCCACTAGCGGCAATTTTGCCATTATACAAGATGTGCACAAAGTCCGGCTTTATGTAGTCAAATATCCTCTGGTAGTGAGTGATGATCAAAACTCCTAGCTTACGTTCAGATTCGATGATTTTATTCACTCCTTGAAAGACGGATTTCAGTGCGTCTAAGTCAAGACCAGAGTCTGTTTCATCGAGGATTGCGTACTTGGGTTGTAGCACTGCCATTTGCAGGATCTCGGCTTTCTTTTTTTCTCCGCCAGAAAGGTCTTCGTTTAGATTGCGATCTAAAAGAGAATCTGGAAAATCTAATTCTACTGCTTTGTCTTTCAGAAGTTTTCTAAATTTAAAAACTGGTAGCTGGTCTTGTTTTTCTCTTCCTGAGTTATAGGCGAGTCTTAAGAAATTTGAGAAATTAACACCTGGAACTTCAACAGGATATTGATAAGCGACAAATAAACCTGCGTGAGCTCTTTCGTTTGGCTCAATTTCGGTAATATCCCTTTTATCTAGAATAATCTTTCCCTCTGAAATTTCGAACGCCGGATGTCCCATCAATGTTTTTGATAATGTGGATTTACCCGAACCGTTTGGTCCCATCAAAACATGGAGTTCACCAGGTTTGATAGAGAGGTTTACCCCTTTTAGAATTTCAGTGTCGTCTTGAGTAGTGCATTTTAGATCTTGGATTTTTAGCATGATTACTTTTGGAATTTGTTCATTCTACCAGAAAATGCAGATGTAGTTGTATAATCAGTGGTATATAGTTATTAACGCGTTATATTGGAAACTCAAGGAAAAGGTGTCAGAAATCATTTAATGGATGGAGCTGCAATGTTGGGATGGATGGTAGGAATAGTAGGTACTACATTTTCCCACCTAGTTATACGATTTAATCTTGAAGGCATTACTCATACTGCTACGGAATGTGCGAAATCACCTAATCCATACCTTGCATGTTTATTTTCAAAGACTGGAGAAATATTAAGTACAGCACTCCAGAATATTATGAACGGCACTTATTAAAAATATTTCTTCTGATCGATTCCCAAAACAACAAAATCCAGATGTAAGGATAGCGACACACTATCGTTATACTGGTGATATTTCATATTCCTATCTTTTAGAAAAAATTTATGAGCCTGGGTCGAGAAGATCCACTTGGGGATTTTTATAAAAAACAAGAATCACAACTTGAAGCAGAAAATTCGCGAGATACACTCCTCAAATACTGTTTACTTACAGTCGCTGGTTTGGTGTCAACGGTTTTCATAACAGGGGCTTTCGGTAGGGAGCTTCCATACTCAACAGAGATATCGTTGGGTCTAGCAACTTTAACATTATTCTGCGGAGTTCGTGCTTGGAGGGCAGGAGGACAACATAAAGATATTCAAACCTAGTCACTCAATAGGGAAAATCTGAGTTCCTGTTTGTGCATCGCGTACGATGATCGCAAATACGGGACATGACTGCGCTGCTGCAAGTATAATCTCATCTTCGTCCCAGTCACTCTCAACTATTACAACTTTATTTTCCTCGTCCAGCGCAAAAGTCTCTGGGGCTATTGCTACACAACTCGCTGCACCAATACAGACATCACGCAAAATTTCTATTTCGTATTTGCGTTTTGGGTTTTTACCTTGATGACGATCTTCTGAAAGTTTTGAGACTAGTGCTGACATGGATTCAATTAAAGAAAAGTAGTATATCAAGAGAGCCAGAAATTTCAAAGCTTGGAAGCTTCAAACCTATAATCTAGCGACAGATGCAAATAGTAGATTTAGTTAATAAGCATATCTCTCTTCTGGAGGGATATCTGTTTCTATAGGTGGAGTAGGAGGTGTGGTATTCTCTGCTTTCATCCTTTTCAGTCTTTCTTTTGCCCGTTTTTTTCTTGAACTCAAAACAGTAACAGTTGCAATGATAGCAATTATGGCAGATAGTACTGAAACAGATAGGAGTTTTGCTCCAAATCCTGCAAGATAATAAGCAAGTACTGCGATTACAGCCATTGCGGAAGTCTCGATTACTAACGTTTCTTTAACTGTGTAACCAGAATTCATCAGTCTGTGGTGCATATGAACTCTTCCTCCCTGAAACGGACGTTTGAGTAACGGGATATTTCGAAAGTGAGTAACACGATAGATGATAACCCAAACCATA
>CAZZFI010000006.1:0-19548 GCA_964653475.1 uncultured Candidatus Saccharibacteria bacterium
TATCCTGATTTGGAAGATTGAATTTAGTAAAGGTTATGCTTTTTGCTATTTTTTCGATAGTTTTGATCATTTTCACGCAGTCTTTATCTTCTTTGAAAGCCACAATAAAGTTGAACTTTTGATTTGGGAGTTTTTCTTTCAAACTTGTGATAAAAGCAGACATTTTTTGAGGATTGTGAGCGCCATCTATTACAAAAGTATTTCCGTGCAGAGCTACCTTTTCGAATCTTCCCGGAAAAGAAAAATCCCTCACAACTTCGTTTACCATATTATGGTTGATTTTAAAATCGTGACGATTAGCAAGGATACAGATTGTTGCAAGTGCAACAGAAAAGTTTTCAATTTGGTAAAGAGGGAGTTTTGTAAGATCTAGATTTTCGAATATATCTCCTAGGAAAGAAAATCTTGAATTGGCTTTGGATAAAACCTGATTGGGGTCTAGAGCGAAATTTTCTGACTTCATCTCTTTCGCTCTTTTCTCTATAACTCGGTCAGAAAATTTCGCTCCTCTCACATAAACTACACTTTGTTTTTCATTAATAATACCTGCCTTATTCTCTGCAATTTCTGAAATAGTATTCCCTAAGATATGGGTATGGTCTTTACCTATTTTAGTGATAACACATAGTTTATCCGGACTTTTCACACAATTGCTTGCATCGAAAGTGCCTCCAAGTCCGGTCTCTATTATCGCGAAGTTTACTTTTTCTTTGTAAAAAATGTAATACGCCATGATCATCAACATTTCAAAATATGACACTTTTCCATATTTGCTTTTCTCTACTTTGTCAAAAATCGGAAGTAACTCATTAAAATATTCTGAAAACTTTGATTTTGTTAATGGATTATTATTTATCTGTATTCGCTCTCTAATATCTATAAGATGAGGTGAAAGAGTGTGTCCTGTTTTCATACCGTGTTTTTCTAAAATTTGGCTTATAAAGCTTACTGTTGATCCTTTCCCGGAAGTTCCTGCCACATGTATGATTTTTAATTTATCCTGGGGATTGTCAAGTAACGACATAGTGTATTTAACACGTTCTAGCGCAAATCCCGCACTGTAACCAATATCGATTTTGTCAGAAATAGATTTGTAGAGGAAATCTTGAATCTCCTGAAATGTTAATGCCTTCATGAATTTCTTAAAACAAGTTTGTCGAATCTCAAGGGGGCATTTCGCGTAAGAGCGAAAACTATACTCTCTGCAACGGAGTCAGGGGTCATATATTTAGATTTCTCTTTCTCAATTCCAGCTTTCCTATGAAAAAATGTTCCCATAGTAGATGGAAAAACGTTCATAATTCGGACATTTTTACCTTTAAGATCAAGCTTTAGACTTTCGCTAAAACCTTCAATTGCGTACTTACTTGCACAGTAAATGCTTTGCTTCTCAGCAGGTTCGAGCCCTTTAGTAGATGAAATGTTGATCAGAAAGCTCTCTGGACTTGCTTTCAGCATACTTAGACAAGCTTTAGTTACATAGATTAATCCTTTGAGATTTATGTCTATCACATTAGAAATATCTATAACTGAACTATTCTCTAGTGAGGACTCATGATAAATCCCCGCATTGTTAATCAGAATATCTAACTTAGCAATGTTTTTAACCATCAACGAGACTTGGTTGAAGTCAGTTATATCGCATCTAAAAGTTGTAATTTTGTCACTGCCAAGGATGCGTTTGGATTCGAACAGTTTTTCGTTATTTCGGCCACAAATAATTACGTAAGCTCCTTCTTCAAGAAGTCTTTTGGCTAATGCAAATCCTAAACCTTCACTTCCTCCTGTTATTAATGCTGTTTTGTTTTGTAAATTCATTTCAAAATAGATAACGCATTAGTAAAGTTCGTATTTCTTCAGAAGTTTTTTGTTTCCAGAGATTTGGTATTGAAGTAGTTCCGAATAGACTCCTTCACGTTTTGCAAGTTCTCGAGGTGTTCCAATATCAGCGATAGCCCCATTGTCGAGGACTATTATCCTGTCAACATTTTGGATAGTAGAAAATCTGTGAGCAATAATCAAAACAAGGCGGTTTTTCATCAACACATCTAATGCTACTTGTACCGCTTCTTCTGATTTCGAATCGAGGTTGCTTGTTGCTTCATCAAGAAGAAGTATTGGAGAATCTTTGAGTATCGCTCGGGCAATCTGAATCCTCTGCTTTTGACCACCCGAAAGTTTTACTCCTTTTTCTCCAACTTTTGCTTCTAGCTTATCGGGGAGTTTTTCTACAAAGTCCCAAGCATTTGCTTGTTTAAGAGCTTTGATAATATCACTATCTTTTGCTTTGCTTCCGTAAGCAACGTTTTCTCTTATTGTTGTCGAAAAAAGTTCGTTTTCCTGAAAAACTAAAGCGACATTATTACGTATAAACTGTTGCTCTAATTCAGAATAATTTTGTCCATTTAAAATAATTTCGCCAGATTGTGGTTCATAAAACTTCAAAATCAAGTTTGCGATAGTAGACTTCCCTGCCCCACTGTGTCCTACAAGTGCGATTTTTTCATCGGGACCAATTTTGAAGTCCACGTTTTTGAGTACATCTTCAGAACCTTGATAATGAAAACTCACATCTTTAAATTCGATGATTGGGTTGTTAATTTTTTTGTAAGCTTCTTTCGCTTTTAATTCTTCTCCTTGTGGGAGATCTAGTATTTCGATAAATTCTTTAGAACCGCTTTCGGCCGTCTGAATCTGAGTCATAATAAACGACATCGCAAATAGTGGTCTTCTGGCCTGTTCAAGAAGTTGGATTATGAGTACCATCGTTCCCATCGTGATGTCTCCCTTGAAAGTGAGATAAAATATTATCGAGTATATTGCCACCATCACTATCGAAGCTCCAGAATTCCGAATAAAATCAATTATGTGATACATCCTGCTTTGTCTGGCGTAGATTTTGTTTATAGAAGTTAATTTCTTAGAGATGAATGTAGTTTCGTCTAGTTCGTTTGTAAAACTTTTGACTACTTTTATGTTGCTAATAACTTCTTGGATTCTTCCACGCGTTATATCTTCAATTTTGTTTTTCTTTTCCTCTTCTTTCCCCCATCTAGTTGTTGATAGTTTCGTTAAATAAAAGTAAATCGGGAAAAGCGACGCGGTAAGTAAGGCAACAGGAATATTGTAATAAAAAAGAGCTCCAAGTATAAACACACTTTGCAAAAAAGTCGGGAGAACAAAGTTCGTCGCAGTATTGAAAAATCCTTTGATCGACTTTATACCTCTAGATAATTGGTTAATGATTTTTCCGGAAAGTTCTGAGTCAAAGTATGTCTGAGGTAAAGTAAGAATTTGATAATAAAATTTGTCAGTCAAATACCTCTCTAATTCTCCAGCTAAATGATCTCCTTTTCTGTTGCTTACAGATTTTATAAGATTATTAACAATTGAGAGTACAAGACCTAGCACAATAAGGGTGATAATCTTTTCAGTACTCGCGCTTTCACCTTGTATTTTGAGAACTATTTCATCAATAATGAATTTTGAGACGAAAGGAGTTAGTAAATCTAGAAAGACTCCTGTCACAATCAAAACTGACAAAAAATATACTACTTTGTGAAGAGGTCTTGCTAATTTTAGTACTTTTATTATATTTGGCATGCCTAGAGAAGCTAAATTATGATTGATTTTACGCTAGATTTCGCAGATGTACAAATCTAGTAGAAAAAACTTGACATGTCTGTCGGTTGTTCCTATTCTGTTATTAAGTTTATTTTAATAATTTATAATTTTATTTATTCAAAATGAAAAACAGAAGAAATCTTAAAGGTTTTACATTAATTGAGATACTTATAGTAATTGGCCTTATCGCTATCCTGGCGGCAATCACTATCATTGCATTGAATCCTACAGAGAATTTCCAAGCTGCTAGAAATTCCGAAAGACAATCCGAAGTCTCTCAGATAGCAAACTCAATTGATAGATGGGTAATTGATGGCGGTAGTCTGACTGATCTGACTTTGTCCGTATGTGGAACAATAAGTGATAGTAGTGGTAAAGAAGTGGTAGATATTACTCCTCTGACAGATATCTTTCCAGGTGGAGAAGACATTGTTCCAAAAGATCCAATTGATGAGGACGAATACAGGATTTGTGGCACATCTAGTTCTTACACGATATTCGCACCGAATACAGATGGAGACAGGATTGTCTTGACTAGATAATCAGCAAAAGAATGAAAGAGGAGCTTCGGCTCCTCTTTTTTAATCCTGGATCATGGATTATAATTTCGCATGAAATCTTCTGCAATTTGATCTGTTTACTTGTTCCCGTTCTCGATTTTTGTTTTAATATTAGTTAGAGTTTTAGCTTTTCGATGTCAGGTACTGCCCAACCCAATAACCAAACTGAAAATATTTCGACCTCTGCAACTGCTGGAGTCACTTCTCCCCCACCAGGTTTAAATCAAAGCGTTAACCCAGGTCCTCAACCTTCTGGTGTTCAAGCTCAAAATCAACAACCACAACCAGTGGCTACTCAACAAAATGTACAATCAGAACCTTCGGTAACAGTTCAATCAGAGCAGGCAACAGATCCCCCGAATGAAGAAAAACCACAAAAAAAGATCCAAACAATAGAGAAGCCAAAAGATGGTAGTGAGTTAAACGTAGTAGAGCTTATTAACTATATTGTAAAACAAGCAATCAAAGCTAAAACCTCTGATGTTCATATTGAGCCGCACGAAAATGTCGTGGTTGTACGTTTCAGGATTGACGGTATTTTAAAAGATGTTCTTCAGATAGGAAAGGATGTTCAAGAATCCCTGCTCTTCCGTATTAAGGTTGCAGCGAAACTTAGAACTGATGAGCATTTTGCTCCGCAAGACGGAAGGATACGGTTTGTGATAGACAATAAAAAGATTGATACCAGAATCTCTATTCTCCCGACGAGTGTTGGAGAAAAGGTCGTAATGAGACTTCTTATTAAAGAAGGCAAATCATTCTCGTTTACTTCTCTTGGAATGTCCGATAAAGATCAATTGGTTGTCGAAAAAAGCTATAAAAGACCTTATGGTATGATTCTAGCAGTTGGTCCTACTGGATCAGGTAAAACTACAAGTTTGTATGCTATTTTGCAACAACTTAACTCCAGGGAGGTAAACATAACAACGGTTGAAGATCCAGTTGAGTATAGTATTGATGGGGTAAACCATATTCAGGTAAATAATAAAGCAAATCTAACTTTTGCTTCAGGTTTGAGATCAATCTTACGTCAAGATCCGGACATCATAATGATTGGTGAGATTCGTGACTCTGAAACAGCAAATATCGCTATCAATGCCGCGCTTACTGGTCACCTTGTACTTTCTACTTTGCACACAAACGATTCTATTTCCACTATTCCAAGACTGATAGATATGGATGTTGAGCCATTTTTGGTGGCTTCTACCTTGAACATTATTATTGCGCAGAGACTGTCTCGAAAACTTTGCGAGAATTGCAAAAAAGAGTACACTGTTAGTGATGAGGATTTCGCTCATATTCAAAAAATGCGTCCAGATGTCGCTGCTCTTTTGAAAGTAGGAGACAATGTTTTCAAAGAGGTTGGTTGTGAGGCCTGTGGGGACTCTGGTTTTGCTGGAAGAGTTGGTCTTTTTGAAATTTTAGAAATCACTGAACATATTCGAAGAATGATTTCTGAAAGAGAAAACGTGGATGACATATTCAAAGTAGCGAGAGAAAACGGTATGAAGTTGATAGTAGAAGACGGTGTAAATGCAATTAAGAATGGGATAACTAGTGTTGAAGAAATAATGCGGGTTACAGCTTTAAAACAATAAAATCATGGAAATCAAAATTAACGAAAATAAAACTATCTATCTTTTACATAAAGTTTCGGGAGTAGACTTAGCTCTTTCTATCAGACATATGGCTGTTATGCTTGAATCCGGACTATCTCTAGAAGATACGCTGGAGGTGATCAGTAAACAGTCTCCCGACCCAAAACTTAGAGAAGCTTACACAGACATTTTGAAAGATGTAAGATCCGGAAAAGTTATGTCCTCTGCAATGAGGAAATACCCCAAAATCTTCTCGGACGTTATCATTTCGATTGTTGAGGTGGGAGAACAAGGCGGAACGTTGGAAAAAAATCTCAATTTCTTAGCAGTTTTTCTTAAGAAGAATTACGAGCTACTTCGTAAGGTAAAAGGAGCGATGATCTATCCTGCGATAATTCTGATACTAACTGCCGTCGAGATGCTTGGTGTGATTTATTTCATCCTTCCGAAAATGGAATCCTTGTTCAAAGCTTTCGATGATCCACCGGCATTGACTATGTTTGTGTTGAACTTTTCAAAGTTTACGAGAGATAACATTGTACTTATCGCAATCTCAATTGTTGTCCTTGCTTATTCTTTGTATAAATTTTTCAAAACTCCTAGAGGAGTTGACTTAAAAGATAAGCTTGCTCTCAAATTCCCGATAGTAAAAGACCTTATACGAAAAAATATTCTTGCAACTTTTTCTAGGACCTTGGGTATCTTACTTGAAAGTGGTATTCCCCTATCCGATGGATTAAAAATCACGGCAGCCACTACCACAAATATTGTTTATGCGAGAATATTCGATGCTCTTCAAAAAGAAGTGCAAAAAGGAAACAATATTGCCGACTTCCTGGAGAAATACCCTCAACACTTTCCACCTTTATATGTGAAGATGATAAGCGTAGGAGAAAAGACTGCTACGCTTGAGGATAACCTTTTGTATCTTTATGAATACTACGCTGAAGAAGTGGAGGAGATGTCAACAAACATGAGTACAATCATAGAACCTTTGTTACTTATATTTATAGGACTTATGGTTGCAGTACTTGCGATTTCCATTATAGGACCAATTTACCAATTAACAGGGAATATTAATCAATTATAAAAGATGCGAGCTTTTACTTTGGTGGAATTAATGGTTGTGATCGGATTGTTTGCAATCATTGCCGGATTTGCTGTTCCTGTCTCTATTTCACAGATTGCCAGAAATAGAGCGATTGATGTTGCGGCAGAAATCACAAGTAACATGTTTTTATTCCAACAAAACTCTTACTCAAAAAAAGATAACAAAAGGTACGGTTTTCGAATTAATGAGAGTAACTATGAAATAATAATTTCTGATAACGGAACTATTGATGAAGGAGATGAATTTATTAAGTATGATTATCCGGATAGAGTTTCAGTGGAACCCTTTGTAGAGAGTACAGACGAAATAATGTTTAATTATGGAAGTTTTAGACCTTCAGAAAATATGAGTTTTTATGTAAACTATGGTAGTTCTTCGGTTATTGTCGAAATAAACAGTGAAGGACTACTTAATTACTATCTAGAGTAATGTTAAACAAAATCAAACGTCTTTCGGGCATGACATTGATAGAAGTAGTGCTTTATCTGGCACTATTTGCAATGTTTTTTCTTGTTATGGTTCAGTTTTTCTTTTTCCTTGGAGATAGTAACCAGCTCTCTGGCGAAAACCTGAAAATTGATAGAACAATGATTTATCTTTCTCAGCATTTTGAAGATACTTTTAAAAGAGGAGTATCTATTGATGAGGGTGAAGATGGCACTATTTTTGGAGATGAGTCTACAAAGCTAGTGGTTAATGTTAATCCATTGCCTGAAAACCAACTCGAGCCGACACCAAGCTTCACCCCAGTTCCAACTCTAGCTCCTACAGAGACTCCGGTTCCTACGCTTACAAATACACCAACTTTGACGCCGGCACCATCCCTAGTACCCACTGCGACTCCGACAGAAACACCAATTCCGACCGCCACTTTTACGCCTACCCCGACTAGTACACCAACCAATACACCAACTAATACACCAACCCTAACCCCGACATTCACCCCAACTGCGACGTTTACGCCTACTCCGACAAGTGAACCTCTTCCGACTCTCATGCTTGTAGGAGCTGCGTCAGCAGACGCAAGTTCTGTTACTATGCCTCCTGCTATTCAGGCAGGAGATCTAATGGTTGTAGCTGCTTACAGAAGAAACAATACGGTTCCTTCTGTGGCTACCGATTGGCAGACAATCGGAACACATAATGGGAACTCTTCATCAATTCGCGTGGCTTACAAAATCGCTACTTCTGGATCAGATACTTCGGGTACATGGAATAATGCACAATTTGTCGCAATACAAGTATTCAGAAATCATGCAGGGGTCGGAGATTCGGCGATAAATAGTGCCGGTACCATGAACATGACTTATCCATCTCTTAGTTTAGAAAAGGTAGATGGAACTTCTTGGGTTGCTGCGTTTGCTGGAAATGATGGTGCTACAAACTTAGAAACCCCTCCCGCAGGTATGATTAATGTAACTTCGAAGGAGGGCACAGCAGGTGAAATTACTGCTCACAACACGAACGGAGGAGTGGCTTCATGGACAAACCAAATAGTTGCGGCAAATGTGGGAGATAGCTGGAAAGCTGCAACGGTTGAGATTCAGCAATATGCTGGAGTCCTCGGAGCTTCAGATGCAAGAGAAAAACATCCTCCAAAATTGGATAACAGCCAAACGTTAGGAAGTGTACTAGGTGAAGGTCTGGAGTCGGTATCATACACGCTCACAGGGGACGGAATCCTTGAGTATAACGGGACTCCTATAACAAGAAACGATTTGAGGGTAACACATTTTAAACTTGATGAAATTTTAGATGATAATGACAATTTAATTGGTGTAAAAGTTACAGTAAGTATAGAGTCCCGTGCAGATCCTTCTATAGCAAAAGAAATGAGCAATAATTATCTACTTAAACTATGAGAGGAAACATATCTCTAACAACAGTTTTGATATTCTCTGCTCTGTTTATCACAACAGCAATTGTGATAATTTACCAAGCAATTGATTTTGCTAGATCCACAACTAGCTATACAAATCAGGTCTACGCACAGAATGTAGCACTATCTTGTTTGGAAGAGTCGTTATACAAAATTAGCTCAGACACTTCTTTCTCGAGTGATTTTGAAATAGTACTTGAAGAAAATGAACAAAATGAAAAAGTTAAGTACTGTAGTGCTATTGTAGGTTCGCAAGGGAATTATAACGAGATCCGAACAATATCAGTGACAAGTCACTATAAAGATTCTAGTTATACAATAGATAGAACAATAACTGACGTAAACCTTCCTCAAAACGAATGGGATATACATTAATAAAACAAAAAAAGAAGATAAGAGGCTTTTCTTTAGTTGAATTACTTATTGCTATAGGTATTTTTGCTATTGTAGTGAGCGCTAATTTTGCTCTTGCCATGAATGCATACCGTGGTAGAGCAAATGATCGAATACGTCTAGAGGCTGGGCTTGTTATCAAGGATGCGGTTAATGGTGTGTACACTTATAAAACTACAAACTGGTCAGCTCTGATTGGTGCAATGCAAGAAAATGGATCACAAAAATTAGATTTAATTGATGGAAAATTCCAGCTAAATTCAGGAACATGGACCTCTGGAAATGTAACGTTCGAAATGTATATCGAAAAAGCCAGTAGAGAAAATGGGGAATTGAAACCCGATGGTTCTGGTGGTGACCCGGACACAATAAAGTTAACCCTGATTGCATCATGGAGGGATTTTTTCGGCATCGAACAAGAAATAACAGAAAGTTATTTCCTTTCTAACTGGGCAAGCGAAAGATGGTCAGAGACCACATATTCAGAATTTACTGATGGTGATGTGGTACCAGTAATGAGCAGAACCCAAGTTAAAAATGACTCTGGCGACGGCTCAGTTATTTTAGGAAATGAAATAGTATACGCAAATAATGACTGGTGTAATATCGAAATACAAAATGTAGATACCAGTGGAGATTCCATAGTAGATATCATCGCGAGCAAGCGTTCACAGACCAATTTAGGATATGAAATATATGAGCCTGAAACAGATTTTGTTTTTGATGACTATCCCCTACCCTTACCTCCTGCAGAGAGCACTATTCAAATTAACAATATAACTCCGATTTGTGATTGGTTCGAAGGTTCACTCTCGGATGCCGAGAAAGATTGTGAAGTTCTAGCGAAGTTTTATAAATCTCTGGGTGGTGATGACTGGACAATAAATGACGGTTGGGACTCTATTAACGATAATGAGGCTTCAGGGGCTTCTCCATTTTGTGACTGGCACGGAATTACTTGTGTTGGTGGACGAGTTACTGAAATCGAACTTTCTGATAATAACTTAGATGGTTTTATTCCTAGAGAAATTGGCGTTCTATCAGAACTAAAGATACTTTCATTAACAAATAGTACAATGAACTCAAACCTAACAGGTTCGATTCCTCCTGAAATTGGACTATTACAGAACCTAGAAGAACTAACAATTACAAATTTATCTATAGGAGGAAGAATTCCTGAGACTGTAGGAATATTATCAAATCTTGAAATAATTGAAATAGATAATACTGAAGTTACTGGGAGTATTCCAAATTCGATAGGTCATCTTTCAAGTCTTATTAATTTAACTATTACCAATTCGAAATTGACTTGTCATGTGCCTCCCGAGATCACGCTACTTGAAAGTAACTTACAAGAAGACGCTGACTTTTCGAATAATCATCTCTTACCCAGTAGATACTCTGAAATTACGGATTTTGTTATTTTAGATAATCAAAATTCCCCACTTGCCCTCGACGAAGACGCACTGCTAGACTGCGCAAAAAATCCTGCGGAAAGTAACATCGTAGCAGTGAAATCAGATAGCTCCGAGAGAACATTGCAAAATATAAATCTCCCCAATTCCGATTTTCCTGTGGATCCTTCAATTGGAGAAATTCCAACATTCAATAAATCAGGTTGGACTTCAAATGGTTTAGAATTTGCTAATGATGTTGTCACGATTCCTTTCGATAGCGCGTACAACAGAATGTCTGAAGGCAATGCCTACACAATATCTGTATGGATTAAACCAGACCAGTCAAACGGAACAGATTACAGCAGATTTGTCGATTTTTCGGACGGATCTTCAGGTTGGTTTCTTTCTTTCGGTGCCGGAGGTAATCAGAACAGGGCGCACTTTTTCCACTATGGTTCAAATAGCATTTCTTTAACTTCTACCTCGAATCTGAGTACAGGACAATGGACTCATATAGCTGTTGTTATGGACGGCGGAGAAGATGAATCGACGGCAAGAATGTTCATAAATGGAACTCAGGTTAGTACTGATAGTTACGAAGATATAGCGCCATTTGCAAATCCTTCTGGTTATATGCGTTTTGGAAATAACTCAGCTGGGAATTTAGGCCCAAGCATAACGATGGATGAAGTACGAATGTATAACAGAGCATTATCAGGATCAGAAATTTACCAAACAAAAGACTTTGAAGTAAGTCGAGATGATCCTGGACTTGTTGGCTATTGGAGAATGAACAATGAAGTAAACATCTTATTTAATACTGTATATGACTTCAGCCCTAAAAATAATCATGGAACAAGCAATTTAGCTACTACTGCGAGTGGAAAAGTTGAATACAGAATTAATTCCATCTATCATTATAAAGACAGGATATTTTTTGGAACTTCTCACCCCACACAAAATATGCTGATATACAACAGCGACATAGAGCAGTGGGATACAGTGAATTTAGGATTGGCAAGTACTCATACAGACACACAAGCAATAGTTGTCGAAGAAATTGATAATGAAGATTTAGGATTTATTTTACATGATTCTTATTTAATACGGTTTAACCCAGAAGATGATGAGCCTGGAATTGAAACCCAGATAAACATAAATCAAGGAGGAACTGGAATCAGTAATCCTATTAGTATGGGAATAAGTGATGGAAGGATTTACATTACTGGACTTGATTCTAGGAAGAATTTACAAGTCGTAGAGATTGAAGAAGATGGAGACCTAGTCGTCGAATCAGTCAGAAATATTTTACTTGATACTTATCTTTAGTGGAAAGAAACATAGTTTTAATAGACAACAATTTCACAATAAGAGAACTTCTTAAAGTTCTTTTAAACGATATTGCTAAAGAAAATGTAGAACATTTCAACCTCTATACATCTCAAAATGGTGTTGAAGGACTCGGATTTGTCTATATCACTCAACCAGAAATCATCATAATCGATACTACTCTTCCCAAATACAGTGGAAATGAACTCTTGTATTTTCTACTTTCTAACAAAAAGTTTCATACAAATAGAGTAAAAATCTTAATTCTCACCGAAAAAAGGCAAAATATAAGGGTTCCTGCAAACTTCGTGGTTCTTGATAAATCTTCTAAAAATTTCACTTCGAAATTAACACAAGTGGTTAGTGAAACCCTCAGACTAAATCATGCAGTACATGAGGATCAAGATGGACTAGTATCCAGAACAATCAGATTAGCTAATAAAATTGACGTACTTCAGTTTAAGTACGCGAAACAAAACCTTTTTGATAAATTCCTTCGTTTACCTCAGCTGATATTATTACAAATCTTATCGAGTGTATTACTCACATACATATTCATAGTAAAAGGTAGAGTTACTGATTCTAATGTAAAACAAGAAAAAAGATATCTTTCTCTCCTACGCAGAAGACACTATCCTACTGTTGTTGGTGGTGCCATTATTGTTGCTTTATTTGTGATGGTGGTTTTAAGTTTTATCTTCAGCCAAAAGATACTTTTCAACGAAGTCTCAGAACAGTCACAAGCATACGGATACGGAGAAGTCGGATGGCACTCAACTATGGATTCGTCTTCTGATGTTACGGGTCCAGTTGAAGGTTCACAGGCTGAGGTATTAAATGGAGTTGATTTTGTAACCGATAACTACGACCTAGGTGATGATCAGACATATGAAGTCAAATCCGCACGTTTTGATGATGCAAATGAAGTAATAAGAATAATAGAGCCTCTTGCAGATGACGATTTTAGTATAGAAAGAGGAACTGTAGAGTTTGTTTACTCTCCGAGTTCAGCTCATACTGCAAATCAAGAGATGACATTCTTCAGTATTTATGCCGATGATGACAACAAAATCGAATTCAAAAAGCTTAATGATGCTAATGATAGTCTTTCTTTAAAATATGTGTGCGATGTTTGTACAGATTCGGAGTTATTAGTAAGTGGGGAAGATTATAGTTTTGACGCCGGAGACTGGGTTACCTTTGTATTACAATGGGACGCATTTGCTCCAATTGGTGAGCAGATGAAAATTTTGCTAAACGGAGCTGAGCTAACCTACTCTCAAGGTGCAAATATTAATCCTGGTGCAATGCCAGAAATAACAGCGATTTATATTGGAAACTCCACTCCTACAGGATCAAATCATGCGAATGGAAAAATCGACGAGTTTATAATTTACTTAGGAGTGGCTACCCCTTCAGCGACGCCAATCGGGACTCCTCCTCCAACCCCGGTATACACACAGGGTTCTGGTCAACCTTCATGGTACTCAACTATGAACAGTGTTTCTGCGGTTACAACTCCCCAGGTAGGAGATGTTCCAGGTGTATTTTCTGGAGCTTCTTTTGTGCCAGGTCCAGAAGGCTTCGGAGCTGCAACCTATTTTGACTCTGCTGGAAAAAGCATCTATATAGACGGACTCCCTGGAATGCATTACTCACTAAACGAAGGTGCTGTGGAGTTTTACTACAAACCTAATGAAATCGCTACATATGATTCTGAGATTAATTTATTCTCAATTCGACAAGATGATGACGAAGAAATACGACTTTTCAAAAAAGATAACGCAGGTGGAAACGAACTAACACTCTCATACCTTTGCGGAGATACATGTGGAGGTGAAGAAATAATAGACCTCGCAGATTACCAAAGTTATTGGCAAGTTGGTGAATGGGTTTTTGTCCGAGTAACGTGGAATGACAACCCAGCTTTACAAGCAGATGAACAGTTAAATATTTATCTAAATGGTAATCAACCTACACATACAGACCAAATAGAAAAAATCTCTGGCGATGGTATTGCTACAGAACCCGATCCTCCTATCGTTTATATCGGGAATCGGACTGAAGATGGATCGAACCCTGCACTCGGAGCAATAGATGAATTTAAGATGTTCACCACTACAGTACTGCCTACTCCAACTCCAACGTTAACACCAACGATAACACCGACACCTAGCATAACGCCGACACCTTCTGTTGTGCCAACTGCAACTCCTACCCCACTTTGGTATTCCAATCTTGATAGCCTAGATGACATACAAAACCCAGAATATGGACCAGGAGGATCAGTTTCTGGTGGGATCGCATATGTCCCCGGCAGTCCATTCGTATCTACAGAGCAAGAAAATAAAGCACTTTCGATGAGTTTTAAAACTCTACAAAGTACCCATGTAAATGTGAATACAGGTAATGACGACATAGATGAAACTAAAGGTAGAATTACTTTTTACTATCGACCTAATGAAGATCAACTAACATCCAAAAATCAGGAACTTTTCCTCTTGAAAATAAATGCAACAAACCGTATTAGATTTTATCAAAAAGGTAGTGGCGAAAAATACTTGCTTTTTGAGTACGATGCTAGATCAGGAGGTTCAAACAATTACAATAAACTGAAAGTTCCTGTAGAAAACTATTCCTGGGTGGCCGGAGATTGGGTATATTTTGAACTAAATTATGATATTTCCAATCCGCAAGAAGAGCAACTAAGACTATCTTATAGTGTAAACGGAGGTCCACTGTTAGAACCTATTCACCAACATGAAGGAACAGTGTCTACACCGTTGGGACAAGTTACAAAGTTGATTATCGGAGAAGATGAAGGCCAAACCTTCTATTTCCCTAGAGGTCATATAGATGATTTCAAAATTTATGGGTATTATAATCCTCTGCCCTCAGCTACACCAGTTGTATTTACCCCTACTCCAACAACACCCCAAGATTTAAATATATTGTATTACAACACACTTGCAAACCCAACTGCAGTATGGCAACCAATAATAGGACCAAGTCCCGCAAGCATAAATGCGTTAAGTTTTGTAAATGATGGAGATCCCGCACCGAGAGAAGGAGTTAATATTGAGACTGATCAGGCTAATATTTTTACATTAGTAGATGGAACAGTATATAGTAAGGAACAAGGTAGAGTAGAATTTTGGTATAAACCTAACTTTGCATATAACGGAATAAACTCCGAATTAGCATTCTTCTGGTTGAGAGGAGCTCCTATAGCAGATAGAATCGAATTTGATAGACTTTCAGATTCTAATAGTTTTGACCTGGAATTGGTTTATTATGCAAGGTGTGTAGTTGGTGGTGTAACCAACTGTACAGGTCCTAGTCATTCTTCTGCCGATTATGTAAGATCCTTAAGAATAGCAAATGCAGACTATCGAGATTATTGGGTACAAGGTAAATGGATGAAGTTTGAAGTAACATGGGATTTTTTCGAAGCAAATGAAGAAGATAAGTTGAAGATATTTCTGACTTATCATGACGGTAGCATTTGGCAAACTTTAGAGCTTGCGGGTACACACTCCGGAGTTATGCATCCAGAGGCGATGGTGGATTTAGGTAGACTTACGATTGGAAATAGTAATCCAAATCCTAATGCAAGTAGCCGTGCTCGTGGGGCTCTAAGTGATTTCAAAATCTGGGGTATTGGTTCAGGAATTGCTCCTACCCCAACTCCATCACCAGTTCCGCAAACAGCTGCGGATCCGATTTGGTATTCTACACTGAATGATGCTTCCGCATTGACCACCCCGGTGATTGGTAAAGGAGCCACCTCTAGTAACGTCACCTACGAAACTGGTGTTAGTGGAGATGCTGTAAAAATTGATGCAAACTCAGAACATATAGCAGTTGAAGGTTTACCTGACACTGATTTCAAAAAAGACAAAGGTGCGATAGAGTTTTACTATAAGCCAGATGTAGCAGCTAATATAAATCAAGCGATTCACCTTTTCAATATTGAAAATAATAGTAGTCACAGAATGCGATTGTATAAAACAAATAGCACTTCTTCCCCTCTTATTTTTAGCTATACTCATTCAGGAACAACACGAAGCATAAGTGTCCCTTATGATGAATTTGCGCCTCTTTGGGAAGTCGGGAAGTGGACATTATTCCGTGTTGAGTGGGATCGTACTAAATCTTCCCCAAATGATCTTAAGTTATTTATGAATAATGAACGACCAGCAGTAACCCCTTCAGGAAGTGTTTTCAGTGATTTCTCAGGAACGGCAAATCTTTATATTGGAAATAACTCAACTTCAGGAACTGAACCTGCAAGAGGATCAATTGATGAGTTTGCAATCTTTGGAGACCCCGATTCTAGAGTATACACAGTTAATAGTACAAGTAATGATGATGACGTGAATATAGGTGATAACTTATGTGAAAATGCAAATGGTGAGTGTACACTAAAAGCTGCAATTCAAGAAGCAAATTATCAAGCTTCTCCAGATACAATACGTTTTAATATTGAAGGAAGTGGTCCACATGTCATAAATATTACGGATAGCCTTCCAACAATCAGCAACCCCTTGCATATTGACGCGACAACTCAACCAGGCACGAACTGTTCGACTTCACAGCTTCAAGTTGCTATTGCAAAGTCAGGTTTTACAGGTTATGGTCTGAACTTCTCGGGAGTATCAAATAACGTGGTCAAAGGTCTAGCTATTTATGGCTTTGAGCGTGGAATATATGCGAACAACAGTAGTAACAATAGCTATACTTGTAACATAATTGGTCTTGAAGCAAACGGAGAAACATCTCGAGGTAACTCAGGATACGGGATCTTTATTGACAATAATTCGGACAATAGTGTAATAGGCGGAACAAGTAGTAATGACCGAAATATTATTTCTTCTAATGCAAAGGGGATAGGTATAAATAATTCGGACAATGCGTTAATACAAGGGAATTATATCGGGACAAATCGTGCAGGTACAGAAGTTAGAGGAAATTCAATAGGAATAGATATCAATAGTTCCTCAAATACTAATATAGGAAATTCTTCTTTAACTCAGATTCCAGACGATTGTCTGAATGGATGTAACTTAATATCTGGAAATTCAACTGCGGGTATCTCCTTTGCGAGCGGTTCATCCGTGAGTGATGGGAATACCATACAAGGAAATTATATTGGGAGTAGCCTAGATGGCACTTCCCCGCTAGTAAATAATTACGGAATTCGATTTGTAAAATCTAATTCGAATACTATAGCCTACAACTTGTTTGTTTCAGAGGTTTCAGGGATTTATTCATATAGTAGCCTTGGAGCAAATTTAAATGACTACGAAATTTTTGGTAACAATTTTGGACTTGATGTTGACGGAGATACTGCTCTCAATGCTTCGACATACGGTATAAATTTGATTTCTGGAACGGGATCTAGTATTACAGATTTCGTTATTTCGAACAACTCCATTGGTGGTTCCACAAGAGGTGCAGGAATTTATATTTACGGAAGTCTTGTATCTGGAATCGCTATAACTTCTAACAATATAGGAACAAATGAGAACTCTGACGATCTAGGAAATAAATACGGGATTCACAGTATTGGTTTGTCACAGAGCGCAAGTATTACCATTGGTGGGGAGGATTCTTCTGATGGTAACACAATAGCCCACAATGATCAGCACGGAGTATATTTGTCACAGACTTCAAACACTTTGACAAAAAATAATATTATTCATTCAAATGGAGGAGATGGAGTGACTTTTAGAGGTAGTGGTACTTTAAACAATATTGTTATCGAAAACAGTATCTATAATAATTCTGGATTAGGAATCAATCTGGATAGCGATAAAGTAACTTATAATGATCCCGGCGATACTGACTCAGGTCCAAACAATCTTCAAAATTATCCAGTTATTATCAGAGCGGAATATATAGATGGAGAATTGTTCTTATATGGCGGATTCCAAAGCGAGACTGGAAAATACTATAGATTAGATTTCTACTCGAGCAGTGCTCAAGACGAAAGCGGATTTGGTGAAGGTGAAAACCATTTCTATACAATCACTGGTCGACCCGGAACAAAGTATGACTTCAGTAGTACGCCTCTTGTTATAGAAACTGAACTACCAGAGAAGCACAAGTATATTTCTGCAACTGCAACAGAATGTGAGCAACAAGAGTGTACTACTCTGCTTAATACTTCAGAGTTTGGCTTCACCGGTTTTGATGGAGATTTCTATGGTAAAGATTTACAGATAGATAAATTTACAGGTAGTAAACATACCTTATATGTTACAGGTGATGGAGAAGAAAATATTACTGATGTATTTGCTTATCAAGTAAATGTAGATGGTTCATTAAACATAATTGATAGTTTTAATGTTCCAGGTATGTCACCAGTTGGAGCGGTGAGTCTTGACGATAGACATTTTGCTGTCGCTGGAGTTTCGGAGTCTAATCAATATAGAGTCTATGATTTCGGACACGGTCTTGTTTGTCAGTATAATGTCGGAAGTAACGCAAAAGTTAGCGATATCGCAGTCGAAAGAAATGGTGTCGGTTCAAAATACATATATTTCTCATCTAACATCTCTGGGAAACAATTCAATATTGTTCAGGGAGAAGCTCTCAACATTAACGGAACTCCTGCGAAGTATGGTGAATATTTGTCGGAAGTAAGAGATATGGGTTCTCCAGTTCCTAACTATCATTCTGTGACTTGGAACCAAAATTTGGGTGACGGAGGAAGAGTCCTACTGCAAATCAGATCAGGAAACACCTCAGATCTTTCGGGACAAGAATGGTATGGCCCAGATGGAACTCGTGGAAGTTTTTATGAGATTAATGGTGAAATTGGAGGAGATATAATCCCTAAAGTTGTACAAGGAAAACAATATTTACAATATAGACTCCTTCTTGAAGCTGACGCAAACATGTCACCCTCTCTAGATTCAATAACAATTAGATATGGTAACTAATGATCCGCAAGCAATTCTTGCTCTTCTTGAGGAATACTACCCTGATGCGAAGGCAGAACTTAATCACAAAAACCCTTTTGAATTGATTGTCGCGACTATACTTTCCGCGCAGTGTACAGATGAAAGAGTAAATAAAGTTACGCCAATTTTATTCAAACACTACCCTACTCCTGAGAAACTTGCAACAGCATATATTGAGGATGTGAAAGAGATGATACGTTCTACAGGATTTTTTAACAATAAAGCTAAGAATATTATCAACATGTCCCAAAAATTAGTCTCTGATTATGGCGGAAAAATTCCGGACAAAATCGAAGAACTTGTAAAGCTACCAGGTGTTGCTAGGAAAACTGCTAACGTGGTTTTATACAACGCATTTGGGAAAAACGAAGGTATAGCAGTAGACACACATGTGATCAGAATCTCACGATTATTAGGATTAACAGTAAACAACAACCCAGACAGAATCGAAGAAGATTTAATGAAACAATTTCCAAAAGAAAAGTGGGGATTTCTTTCTCAATCACTTGTATTATATGGAAGGTATAGATGTAAAGCGAGAACTCATGATCAGAGTATGTGTTTCTTAGGTCATTAAATAAATGGAATTTACAATATCACAATCTGTATTACTGGTTCTCTTTTTGTCTTTGAGAAGAGGAATTTTGCAATTTCTGCACTAAGTGTTTCTTTTAGTTCTTTAATTTCAT
>CAZZFI010000007.1:0-18532 GCA_964653475.1 uncultured Candidatus Saccharibacteria bacterium
TGCGAATCCGGTAGAACTAGAAGGTTTAATCTCCAATAACACTCCATCTAAAATCACATCTAATCTAAGGGAAGCTTTAGAGAAACTTGAATCTACAGAACCCATCACGATAGTAACAGGATCGCTCTATCTAATTGCAGAGTTTAAATCTCTGACCTCAAAACAATAGATCTAATAAATTCCAGCGATCAAGAATATCGAGTTATTCATAATAACCGCATCGCCGATTGATTTTCCAAGAAGTTCGAGGTAATTTTTCGCATCAACAAAAAAAACTTCACCAACCCTGGTTGAGAGTAATTTCACCCTGGAGCTTACATTTATAATTATTTGTTTATGTGAATTTCGTGTATAAAGACTTTTCTGTATTTTTAAGAAGTTTATTCTCTGTTTATGAGATGAGGCTTTCGAAAGTAGTTTGAGATATTTTATGTTTGCTAAAGACACTTTTTCACTCTTTAGTTTTTTTTCGATAATTTTGAGTTGTTTTCTTTCTTCGTTAATCCTTAAGGTAAACTCTTTTCCCAATTTTCTGGAATGGGGCATCACAAAAAGATAACAATTAATAACATAAGAAAAACGCTCTCAAAAAAACTGGTCACTAAAATTTTGGTAATTTTACAATTATTATTTATAATAAAACGTAGGTTCACTCACAGATGGCGCAACAACAAAATACTGATTCATCCTCAATTTTGCTTCTGATTTTTGTCGTATTTTTCTCCTTTCTATTTTTTTTAATGTTAATCTGTTCGGTTAGCATCTATTTAATTCGTGAAATCCCGGGATTTCTAGACATCATTCTTTTACAATAAATGCCTCAGTTAGGATTGACAACAAAACAAGCCGAAGAACTTCTCATTGTACATGGGAAAAATGTTATTGAGCAGGGCGGAGAAGTAAACCCTTGGAAGATTTTTTTTAGCCAATTAAAAAGTCCGCTAATTTTTGTCTTAATTTTTGCATCAATACTATCGTTTGCTCTAGGAGAAATTAGCGATGCTTTTTTTATTTTGGTAGTAGTTCTTATTAATTCGTTACTTGGATTTTATCAAGAGTTCAAAGCTGAAAACACCCTCGAGAAGCTAAAGAAAAGCGTATCTAAAAATGTAAATGTTATCCGATCTGGAAAAATAAAAACTATAGATGCATCCCTTCTTGTCCCTGGGGATATTTTTATTGTTGAACCCGGCCTCCGCATCCCTGCAGACAGTATTTTGATCGAAGCTAATGAGATCCAAGTTGACGAATCTGTTCTTACAGGAGAATCCGAACCAGCGCAAAAAGACACGACAGAAGGAACAAGAGAAATCTTTATGGGGACTTTGGTTGTAGAGGGTCTTGGAAAAGCCAAGGTGGAATTCACAGGGTCAAAAACCAAATTTGGAGAGATAGCCAAAAATCTTTCACATGATAACTCACCTATGACCCCTATAAAACTTGAGTTAATACGACTTAGTAGGGTTATAACAATATTTATCATCTTCATAATTGCATTCGTTTTCATATTGGGCATGATAAATGGCTCTGATTTCAAAGACATGTTCTTGACCGCTGTCGCACTTGGAGTTAGCACTATTCCTGAAGGATTAATTATTTCTCTGACTGTAACTTTAGCGTTGGGGATGAACCGACTTTTGGCAAGGAAAGCGTTGGTGAAAAACCTCCCAGCTGCCGAGACACTCGGAGATGTTGATGTACTATGTATAGACAAAACAGGAACGCTCACATACGGAAATATGCAAGTTGCTGATTATGATTTTGTAGAGAAAGAGTCTGCACTGGAAGCACTTGCCATAAGCAACAATGAAGCAAACTTTATTGATAAATCTGTGCTAAGTTTTCTCGTAAATATAAAAAGCGAAGAATTTTTCACAAATATCCAAAGAAAACGAAAACGGCTTTTCCCATTTTCATCCGAAAAAAAATACACTGGTGCTTATGATGGCAAGACGTTATATGCTGTTGGCGCCCCTGAAGTTATATTATCTTTTTGCAAAAAAACTTCAAAAGACTGGGAGAAAGAATCTGTAAAAAAGGCACGCGAAGGAAATCGTATGCTGGCACTTTGTAAAAAAGATATTTCTCAAACTCCGAAAGATAGAAGTGAATTTAATAATATGGATTTCCTAGGTTTTCTCTATATCAAAGACCCTGTGCGCGAGTCTGTTGCAGCTTCCATTGTCGAAATCGAAAAAGCTGGAATAGAGGTTAAAGTGATAACTGGCGACCTAAAAGAAACAGCCCAAAATGTTCTTAAAACCCTCGGAATTCAACTTACCGATAAAGAAATTCTTTCAGGCAGAGAGCTTCAAGAATATATAGATAACGACAAACTCTCCGAGGTGGTTTTGAGAACGAAATTGTTTTATAGGACAACTCCAGATCAAAAACTAGCAATTGTAAAAGCATTACAAAAACGGGGCAAAACAGTCGGAATGATGGGAGACGGCGTTAATGATTCACCCGCACTCAAAGCATCTGAGATAGGAATTGTGGTAGATAATGCAACAGACGTATCCAAAGAAGTTGCAGATATTATTCTCCTCGATTCAAATTTCAACACTATCGAATCAGCCGTAGAAGAGGGGAGAAATATCATCCGAAATCTCAGGAAGATTGTTATTTTCCTGATTTCAGATAGCTTAACTGAAACAGTCATGATTTTGCTTTCACTCTTATTTATGTTACCTTTACCTTTAACTCCAGTGTTGCTTCTTTGGATTAATATTATAGAAGACGGCCTCCCAAGTTTAGCACTCGCTTTCGAAAAATCCCCAAAAGAACAACTTCTCGCTAGACCGAAATCTAAACGAAGAAGTT
This sequence comes from uncultured Candidatus Saccharibacteria bacterium, assembly GCA_964653475.1. Taxonomy (GTDB): domain Bacteria; phylum Patescibacteriota; class Dojkabacteria; order B142; family OLB20; genus JAJTYI01. Next base: position 2,824 of record CAZZFI010000007.1, read on the forward strand.
TGCTAGACGGACAAGTAGTATCTTTAATTATCGTGACAAGTATCATTAAAGATGTGATCTTCTTTATGATTTACTATGAACTGATCAAGAACGGAACGGATCTAGCTTTTGCCAGAACAGTTATTTTTGCCACAATCTCGTTTAGTTCATTACTTTTCCTCTTTTCTGTAAAAACTCTCGGGAGTCAGGTTTGGAAAGAAAAACTTTTTGATAACAAGATGATCAATTTATGTTTCTTGAGTGGAGTTTTCCTATTACTAGCAACAATTTATCTGGAACCATTTAACACGATCCTAGGAACAGTTCCACTTACCGCCGAATATCTTTTAGATGTACTTTTGATGTCTGTACTTAGCATAGTGTTTATCGAAGGAGCGAAATTCTTCTTACACAAGTTCTTGGGGAAATAATCACTCAACAAATATTTTCACATCTACTGCATAAACATCATCTTCTGTTACAAAAACAGGGTTCATGTCAATAGCCTTAATGTTAGAGTTATGTTCTACAAGTCTCGAGAGGTTTGCAATCATTTTGAGCAGTCCTTTTGTGTCATACTTTCTCCCTCTAGCACCGAAAAGTGCTTTGCTAATTTTGAGAGACTCCAACATTTCCATTGCTTCAATCCGATTAATTGGCAAAAATTTTAGACTACTATCTTCTAGAATTTCTGTATAGATTCCACCGGCACCGAGTAATAGAACGTGTCCAAATCCTTTTGATTTCAGGATCTCTCGATCTCCTACTTTTTGTATTGTGTCTTTATCTCTATTGATTCCCAATATCATTTCTAGTTTTTGAAATACAAAAGGTTGAATCTCAAATTTGTAGTCATCCAGGTTTTCTTTTTTCGCGATTGCATCTAACTCCCTAGCATTTTGAAAAAGCTCAGACTTTTTATAAATTGGTAATCTTACAGCTTTCAGTTCTGTCTTGTGTATCAATTTCGGACTTACGAGTTTAAGAACAAGAGGGAATTTAATATTTTTTTCACTCAAAGTTATTGCTCGAAAATTTTCGAAAACACTGCTTTTTAAGTAATTGATATCGAATTTATCTAGTAGTTTTTTTGTAGTTTTTTCATCAAGAATCTCTCCCTTTTTTACTTTAAGCGTAGGATTTATAATTGTCGGGTAATTCAACCTCGAACTTATTGTTTTTTTCAAAAACTTTCTCCAGCCCCAAATTTTCCCTAATAATACGGAGGCGTCATTTGCAAATTGGAAATGTGGGATTTTCTCTTTTGTGAGGAATGCTTGAGCAACTTTTACTTTTTCTCCACCAAGAAACGAAGCTACAACGACTTTGTTATGCTTATCTGCAATATCGTTTATGTATCTAGCCGTTTGCAATGACTCTGTCATAAATTGAGGTGTTAGCAACACTAACACACAGTTTACGGTTCGACTTTTTACAACTTTCTCTAACGCTTCTTTATAATCGCTAGCAAGGGCATCACCTAGCAGATCGATCGGATTTTTAGTGCTACTGCCAGATTTCATGGCTTTGCTAAGACTTGTTTGTAAACTCTCGGGAAGATTGGTAATCTCAAGTCCATTTTGAGAAAGTTGATCAATCGCATCTATCGCAACCCCACCCGCGTTTGTCAAAACCACAACTTGATTTCCTCTAAGCACAGGTTGCCACGTAAGTATCTTTGTTATGTTAAACAACTCTTCAATTGAATCTACTCTAATACAACCACTATCTTTTAGTGCTTGGTCAACAATTTTGTCACTTGAAGCAAGTGAACCAGTATGAGCAGTCATCGCTACTTCAGACGCCTCTGTTTTTCCAGGTTTTAGAACGATAATAGGCTTTTTGCGGGTGATCTTTTTCGCAAGTTCAAAAAACTGTCTACCATCACTAAAATTCTCTAAATACATTAGGATTATCTCGCTATCTTTGTCTTGTTCTAAATATTTAAGAAAGTCGAGTTCGTTTAAACCTGCTTTATTACCAAGAGAAATAAATTTCGAAACTTCTAAATTGTTTGTGTTTGCCCAGTCGAGAAAAGCTGTTCCAATCGCTCCCGACTGGGAGATCATAGAGACCTTTCCATTGCTATATCTTTTTGGATTACTTGCAAAAGACAAATTCAAGTTATTCCTTGCATCGATTATCCCTAAACAATTAGGTCCGAGAAGATTTATCTGATACTTATGAGCTAAATCTTTCAGTCGTAGTTCTCTCCCTAAACCATCTTTCCCCGATTCAGAATAACCCGATGAGATTACTATGACGTTTTTTACACCTTTTTGGCCACATTCTTCAACTACATCTTCTACAAATTGACTCGGTATCGTTATTATCGCAGTATCGACGATCTCGGGGACTTCCATAATAGTGTCGTACGACTTTTGTTTTTGAACTTGTACCGAGTTTGGATTAACAACATACACGCGAGCGGGGAAGTGTGAACTCAAAAGATTTCTCAGAATTACTCCGCCGACTTTTCGTTTTGAACGCGAAGCACCGATTACCGCTATGGATTTGGGATTGAAAAATTTTAGTAAATGGGCAGACATTTTCTATTTTTAATTATGTAATCCAGGGATGCTCTTGAATTCCATTTTGTTTATTCACTATTCTGGCAAGAGTAAAAAGCAAATCAGAAAGTCTATTTAGATAGATTTGACAATTTCGATTTATATCTTCCGTTTGCATAGCAAATACTACACTTCTTTCTGCACGGCGACAAATTGTGCGCGCAATATGGAGGAGTGCTCCTGCTTCGCTTCCACCTGGGAGTATAAAGTTTTTCAGAGGTTCGAGTTGTTCGCTATAAAAATCGATTTCTTTCTCAAGATGTCTAACAGATTCCTCACTGATTTTTGATTTTTTTAGATTCGGATGTGCCTCATCTGGGGTTGCAATTTCAGCACCACACACAAACAAGTTCGATTGAATGTCTACAAGTAATTTATTAACCTCGCTCAACTCTTTCATAGTCATTTTCGAGACTATAAGACCCAACTCGGCGTTAAGTTCATCTATATGGCCCATTGCTTCAATTCGGGGAGAAACCTTACTAACACGTTGTCCACCATAAAGTGATGTTTCGCCTTTATCTCCTGTTTTTGTATAAATCTTCATTGATTTACTCTTGCTACAAAATTCTACACTAAAATGTAGAGTTTTTAACTACTTCTTTTTCCAAGAATTTCTTCAAACTGTTGCTTCAACTGTTTGATTTGCTCATCGTTAATAATTGAAACGGGGATTACGTCCTTATGGAATTTCTTTGCTTCTTTAATTTTTTTAGAGATCTCTTGTTCAGGAAGATTATCTGATTTTGACAAAACTAAAATTTCTGGTTTATCAAGAAGAGACGGTTCGATTTCTGAGAGTTCACGTCTAATCACTTCATAGTCTTCTTTTATATTCTCGTTTTCAAAGCTAACGAAATGAGCTACAGCTCTTGAATTCCTAACATGTTTTTTAAATCCACTTCCGAGACCTTTCCCTTTTGAAGTACCCTCTATCAGTCCTGGTAGGTCCATAAGTTTTATTTTGTCCATTGTCCCGATATACGGAACAAGAGTTGTAAAAGGGTAGTTAGCAACTTTTACATTTGTGTTAGTAATTACATTTAACATGCTGGATTTTCCCGCATTTGGTAGCCCAATAAAAACTATGTCTGAGTTTAACTCAAGCTCGAGAAATGTCTGTATTCGCAAACCCTTTTTCCCAGGGGTGTATTTTTTGAGAGTTGATAGCTGACCTTTTCGAAAATAGTAATTTCCCTTTCCTCCAGCACCCCCTTTAAGAAGCAGTACTTTTTGTCCATGTTTCTCTATAACAGTTATCAGCCTGCCTTCGAGGTCGTAAACTTTCGTTGTCAAAGGTACGCTTACAACCAAATCATCCCCATTCGCTCCAGTACGTTTATTGTAAGCACCTCTTTCGCCATCTCCAGCCTCTAGTTTCTTTTTATTCGATAGTGTGCGGAAATCATAAACATTTCTGTCGCCGATTAGGTAAACATCTCCGCCATGTCCACCATCTCCACCATCAGGCTTACCGCTTTTGTGGAAATTAACAGAACCAGATCCTCCTGCTCCTGAAACAAAATCCATTCTTATTTTGTCAATTAACATAGCAAATTATCGACAGAATACTGCCTTAAAAAATTTAATCACAAGATGATTATATCAATGTCAAGCCAAGAAGTACCAACAGAAAACCAATTACGCTTATCAGAACAACCAAGCTTATAATCAAAAAATATCGTCCTCCTGCTTTTGATGAAGCCATTCCACTTCTGATATCTCCTTTTAGAGAGCCATCAGGATCAAGTTGTTGGAATATACTGTCTTTTTCTGATTTTATTGTTTTAGGTTGAGACGACTTTTTTAGAAATTGGTCTTGTTTTTGGATAATTACCTTTTCTGCTTCTTCCTCAGCTTCAAGAAGTTGATTTAGTCTCGCCGCCGGAGATAATTCTGCTGAATTTTGTGAAGGCGCTTGATTTATAATAGGATCAATTTGTGGTTCAACTTGAGTATATTTGTTCTGAACGTAGTGTGGATCTGAAGCTTGCGGTTCGATTTGTGAACTAGGGCTAAAGATTTGTTGTACTTTTGGTTCTAATATAGCCTTCTGCCCGTCATCTGGATCTTGAGTTAATACACCAACACTCTGGTTTGGACTCATATTCTTATGAAGATTTTCAGAAAAATCTACATCTATGTCTTCTGCTACTTCTTGAAGACCTTGTGCATCTACTGTATTGACATCTGCGATATGCGTCATTTGCTCATTTGGATCAAAATCACTGAATCCATACGGAGTCAGGTTGTCATGAGCATCATTATCAGATAAATCCTCCTCGTCATCATCGGAAACCATAGGAAGCATGCTGTTATTGCTATCATCAAAACCCGACAAAAGTCCTGTAGAAGTATAACCATCATCAGAAAGTTGTGGAGCATCTGCGAATGTTTGATTTACTGAAGCAACAGTTGAAGGTCGACTAAAGTCTATCCCTCTTGGATCAACTACTTTTGCACCATATTGAGGTGTTGATTGTTGCTGATAATAATTAGAATAACTGTCTGCGTAATCTTCATTCACCGCAACTTGATGAGTTCCAATTACTGGATTTTCATCTTGAGAAACATTAGGAGTTGGTTGTTCTAAAACAGGCACCGCCTCTGTAGGAACAGGCATAGTATGTACAGGTTCAGCCGAAACATTGAGTTGGTTATTATCTATTGTCGGAGTGCTTTGAAGAGATTGATTTGGTATACCAGGTTCTGAATGAACTTGCTGTTTTGCAGTTATCTGTGGTTCATAAACCTGTTGATTCGAAGGATTTGGATCAAACTTTTGTGGCTGAGGAACAGGACTTTGAGGTTGCGGCATTTGTTGATATGGCTGCATGCTGCCGTTCACAGGCATTGACGAGCCGGTAGTTTGATCAAATTGACTTATAGGCATTGTGGTGTCAACGTTTGGGACTGAATCTGAAGACTGATTTGTGTCTGGTGTAGATCCAACCACAAAGTTTCCGCTATTTATATCTAAAACATTACCACTCAGTGGAGGAAGAGAATCTTGAGAAGCAATAGTCTTATCTTGCATGTTTGCCTGAACAGGTGCTGGAGTGTTTGGTACTGGATTAGCAGGAGTCCCCATCCCCGACTTAGAAACACTATCTTGCATAGTTTGTACCGGTTGTGTTTGATTAGAACCGTTTACAAACTGACTGATAAATCCACTTTGCTTTGCGCTCAAATCTTGTAGAGCACCTGGTTGCGGGTTCGCAGATTGTACAGGTGAATTTCCTGCACTGAAGTTTTGATCAGTCGGATTATTCATAATTCTAGAAATAATTACAATAACAGTTTTGCAAATACTGAAAGAAAAAACAAGAACGAAATCATCTCTTAAAAATAAGTTGTGTTAGACGGTTCTAATGTTTAGTATATACTTATGAATAAACACTTTTTTGAAAACTTCTATGTTAAAATTAAGCTTGTTAGATAAGAACTATGGTGAATACTAATGTTCCCGAAAATGTCGTTTCAAAAGAAAACCCAACAGATCATATTCCTCAGAAAGAAGAGCAAAAGAAAACAATAGTCGACAAACCCAAAGAGGAGACACCACCTAAAAGATCAATCGAAGACAGCGTTGTGGCTTCCAAAGAAGTAAAAAAGCTTGAATCATCTTTAAAGCGTCAAGCAGAGGCAATCAATAAAATTGCCTCATCAATAAATGATCCTTCCATACGTGCCACTGCTTCGATCATGGCATTAAAGCTAAGAACACTACACTTAGAAATATCTACCGTACTTGCCTCGGGAGGATATATTCCAGATTCAAAACTAGAAGAAATTAAACAAAAAAAGAAGGCAATAGAGAATGCCCGTATTGAGAGTAAATCTGTTGCACTTTTTGCTAAAACTGCGGTAAACAAAGCTGAGAAATTATCAAGTACTCAAACATCAGAGGATCAGAATACAGCAACAGCCTCCCCAGAAGATACTCTAGAATCTGAACAATACGAGAAAAACCTAGACCAAATCATTACTAAAACAATTTCTGGAGAACAACAAAAAACTCGGGAAGAAGCTTTTGCTGAATTAAAAAGATTTCTAGGAAGTTTACCTGAAAGAGAAAAAATAAACGACCTCCCTGAGATAGAAGATTCGGCTCAACTAGATTTTATTCTTAGCGCTATACAAAGGAATACTCTAAAAGCTAGGGATATTCATAGCATTGATATCGCAGAAGCTTTAACCGTTCCGAAACATAAAGAGGGAATAGTTTACGAAGATCAGACGGGTTTGGATGTCATGGATCTTATTACTAGTGGAGCAATAAAAAATATTGCAGAAGTTACTGACGTCTTTAATTCTAATAACTTCTCCGATGTCCGACAACGAACAGAACTTGCTAAATCATACTTAGACTCATTACTAACGCAGAGTGTCAATAGAGTTATAACCGAAGAGGATATAGACAATCTTTTTTTAAGTTTTAATCTAGATTCTAAATTAGCAAGAGAAAGAGAAAACTTGCGGGAATTATTAGATAATTATAGTGATAAAATTGATGACGCAACAGACAATACTGCAGGTAACGAAGAAGAAAAAATACCTAAGAGAGATTATATAGAAGCAAACTACGCACAAGCAGATATCACAAAAAATGCTTACAAAACAGTAGTTGCCGAGAGAAATAGTAGATTACTAGAACAACAGAAAATTCGTTTCCATGGGTTATCTGGGCTTCGAGATGACCAGAATATCGGGAAAGAGTACAAAAACCTAGAATCACAGCTTGATGATGAAAATATCTCGAGTGCAAAGAAAATCAATTTGGTGAGAGAGTTTATCCAAAAACATAATAGAGAGGAAGAAGGAGACCAAGCTTTAAAAAAACACTTTTTAAGTAAGATCGGAGAAGATGTTGTAGAACATATGAGTAAAGCAGGGTCGGAAATTCCTAAACTTGATTTAAAAGGCAATGTTGAAATCTCGGTAGACGAGAACAGTGGATACTATGTGCTGATTTTCGAAAACAAAGAAGATTTTGATAAGTATACGATGTCTAACGGCAATGTACTTGGAGCTGCTCACAAAAAAGAGAATGTGTTTCTTATCCGTAATGACACGAAATACGACACTGATGGACAGACTATAGAAGTAGAGGAGAGGAATGAATTATCAACCATAAAAATCCATCCTTCTCTCAAAGAGATAGCAAAACACGAGATAGCTCACCTCGCCTATAAAGATAAAAGAGAGCTTCAACTTGAACGCGAAAATGTTTTTACTGCACATATGATTTCTAATCTTATTTCTCCTTACGTTGCCCAAGAAATCAAAAGTGACCTTCAAAATATAATCAGGCAATCTCTTGACGGAGAAAATGATACACAAAAAATCATCACTTCTATATTTGCAGAGTTAACAAACAGGATAGGTGGCAACACAGAGCTAAGCAAAATATCAACAACTAAGATAGAATTAATTCTGAAGTATTACAAGCAAAAACGATCAGAAATATTTTCAGAAGGAAACGATCTGGGAAAAAAGCATAAGCAGGTAGAAGAACTTTCCGCAGAAATGCTAGACAAGTTGGCCGATTCTAAAGGAAAACTTACTTTTGCATCTCTTGGATTAACCAAGACAGAATACAATAAGTTTAGTATTTTCTTACAAGAAGACGGTTCTCCAACAAGTAAGTTCAACATGCATAATGTGGAGTCTATCAACATGCTTCGTATCCTAAACAGAGCTATACCCGAAGATTATTCTGTTGAAAAACGTCAGGAAATTCTAGAAAAATGGGCAGCAAGGATTATGAAGTTTGATGAATTTAACACTACAAACACCCTTTCCTTTATTTTCGATATTCTTCAACACGATAAAGAATTACAGCTGTCACACAAATTATTTAACCTTGAGGATAGGTACGAGCAAAAGCCCTCAGTTGAAAACGAGTACTTAAGAATAGCAAGGAGGTATAAAGACGGAGCTTTCAGAGCATACGTTCTCGATCAGTTTAATAGAGGAAAACTCGAGGGAGTAAAATCTAGACAAGATATTGATATGGTAATTGAACAGACATACCAAGCATACAACAATCTTATTAGAGAAGGCTTAGAAAAAGAATATCGAGAAGACCTTTCGATTCCAGAAGACATGGAAGATAGAGAGGTAGAAAATGATCTATTTTTGTTTGCATCGCGACCAGATTACGACCTACTCGTCGCAAAACATAATGAAGAGGGGAATATAGGTTTCCCTCTGGCTAATTCTCCTTTCGCAGCAACTTTCAGAAGCGCCATAGGACTTGATCCTAAAGCTGTTGCGGAAAAATTTGGTGGAACTTTAATACCAATGAAACCGTTCACTCACCTTCCTTTTGGTTTGGGTGAAAATCGTCAAGTTAAGAAAGTCATAAGGGAGAATGGTATCTTACCCCATCTTTACAAAAGGTTAACAGGGCACGACCTTATTGATGAGAGCATTACTAGTGCTCATTACAGAGAACGTACAGGAGAAATACATCTAGATATGGATATACAAGAAAAACATAGCTTGATTGTTGAGATGTTCGCAAAAAGACTACAAGAGAGTAAACATTATTTAGACCCTGTCCAAATCTATATTTTGCTTTACGAAAGGTCTGGTCTGGCATACTCGAACGAAGGGCAGATCATTACAACCTATAAAGCACTGACTCTGCAAAGAGAGTCTTATATGGCGAATCATCTATATGTAACTACTAACAGAGAAGGAGAACTAGTTGACCATGAGGGCAAAGTACTGAATATAAATAACATTAGACACAACGAAGGGGCGAAGATTTATCAGAGTTTAGTTGATCGAGGATATAGTGGACTTGACTTACACCTACTTATGGAAGCTCACAACGTTAGACAAAAATTTATTGACTCAACCGGGACAGAAACCTATATAGACGAGGATTTTCCTATTGTTTTAGGTACAGTGACTAAAAGAAATGCCGAAAGGACTAAAATGATGAGATATGAAGGCGGGGCTAATAAGGGGGAAAAACATATTGCCACAGGACAAAAGTTTGATGAGATAAGTCAGTGGATAATGGAATTACAGAAGGAATCCTATGAGTACTTTAAGAATACTGGAAGAAGAGATCCAAACATGATCTATTCACTCTTGAATGTTTTTAAAGCAATAGACGAAGTAGATAACCTTAAAATAGGTGTTAACGGGATTGAGACTATTGAAGATTTTAAGAAAGCAAAGAAAACAGTAACCCTTAAGTTGGGTGACAAATCCAAAGAGTTCAGTCGAGAACTTCTCAAAGAATATATTAGCTGTTTTTACTATGGAAGAACTTACGAGGCGATGGCGCTTGGTGTGTATGGAGACCAAGAAGTCGTAAGAATACAAAGCGAACCCATTGAGGGGACAGATGGAGAAAGAGAAGAGTCTCTTTTTGAGATTAGAGAAAATTTTGGATATCAAGCAATTGGAGAAACTGAAAAGAATAGACTAAAACAAGACTTTGTGAACGACTGGAAATCCATCGACGTTGACGCAGCGAAAGTATATTACGAAATGGTACCCGGCAGACAGGGAGAAGAAAAGACCAGTTTCGATGATTTAACCATGGATGCAAAAAAGAGGTTCATAGAACAGGTCAGGAATAGACTTATAGAAGAATATAAATCTAGAGGATTAGTCTTCAATAGGATTGGTTATTCATCCCTTCCAGCTGGGATAGTTGACGAGAATAATCGAATCAGTGATCAATTAAAAGAAGGTATTCCTACTCGTCTTAAAACTCCGGGGAAAGATATCTATATACAACTTCCGGGACAAGTAGTCCCTAAAGTAGTAAAAGCACATGGTGGTCTAACAAAACAAGAGATCGTTAGAGAGTTCGGTGAATTTGTGTTTAACGATGATAACGAACACCCTGATTCGTATAGCCTTAAAGACATCAATGGTAAACTGATCAACTCAGTTGAAGATGTTGTGGGAGAGAAATCCCAGATAAGTGCTCAGTACTTTTATTTACGTCAACTTATCACACAAGCAGAAAACTATATCGGAATATCAAGCGCTAACAAAGAAAAATGGGTTGGTACTGCTAGATTTGCAATGATTTCTAAATGGCTCCATGCAACAATGCTTATTGTATCATTCGTAGCTTTCCCACCTGCGCTAGCTGGTTTATTTTTGAACCCGATATCTTTGGCTATACTACTAGCCAATACTTTCCTAATAAGTAATTGGTTAACCAAACAAGGAGACTTATGGGGTAAAAGGAAAGTTTCGGGTATTCAGGCTGCAAACAAAATACGAGAGTTAGAACCTTACTTCGAAGAGGCATTTTTTGATAAGACATTTAGTTCTGGACCAAAAAGACAGCGCCTTCTAAATATACTTAAAAGTGCAGAAGAGATTCTCAAATCCTCCAAAGTTGTCACAGTTGATACACCTACAAACTCGCTAGATCACTTCTTGAGAACTTTGGGTACTACAGCGAAGGAAATGGCAACATAATAATTTTTAGAATATAAACAATGCTTTTTGCTAGTCCTCGATTGTTACAATTCTTCCAGGATGAGCTTGGATACCCAGAAGAATTAATTAATCAAATTAGAGAAGACTTTTTTGAAATGTTCTTCTTAATATTAGAAGCTGAAATTAACAATTACCTAGATAAACACAACCTAGAAGAGGAGTATAAACGATTAGAAAAGATTCAAAAAAACGACAATCTTATGGGAACCGATATAACCCAGGCATTTTTAGACTTGTATATGGACAACCCGGAGATCATGGACTCAGTGAATGAAAAAATGGGCTTTTTTACCCAAATGTTTATGTCAAATTTGCAAAACCATATGTCAAAAGATCAGATGGCAGAAATGAATAGACTTATTGATTTGGATATTCAAAAATATCAAAAAGCACAGGAGCAACTAACCCCAGAAATCTAAAAACCCGTTTGCATTATTTACCTACTATTTCTATACTGATATTAATTAGATTTAATATCTCTCACATGGTTAATTTTAGTCATTTTCTTGGCCGGCATAGAAAAATTGTCTTGTCTTTGGCGTTTGTTTTATTGTCCTGTTTATTCTTAACTGCTGGTCAAATCCAATCTCAGGCGAAAGACCTTGGTTTTGGTCCAGCTCTTATCGATACCGGTAACTGTATAATTGGTTCTGCACCTTGTAATCCGAGCAGTGCTCAAGAAGTTCATCTTTTTCAGCCTGGTCCAAACAGTACTTCAGCGTTAGAAGCTACTGCACAACTAGTAGACACCATGTATGCAAGCCCTCCAAATAGTGCAGTTGTTTGGGCATATGATCAAGTCCAAAGAGTTAGAAATCAAGAATTACTAGTAGTGTATGCTCAAACCAGTGCTGCAGATAATAGTTTTTACTTCCCTGGACTCGGTTACAATCTACTGATGCCTATGCTTGGTCTATGGCAATGGTCTAGAAATACTGTCTACATATTCTATGTGATAATTGTAATATTTCTTTCGGGTCTAATTCTTTTCAGAAAGAATCTTAGTGGTTCTGCTTCTGTTAGCATTATAAACTCACTACCTTCTCTAATTTTATCTCTTGTCCTTGTCACACTCAGTTATCCGATAGCTGGTTTTTTTGTAGACCTTATTTATATAGGGTCAAATGTAGCACAAGGATTACTTGTTACTTCACCGAATTCTCCTGGATTTGAATTCACACAAAGATCTAGTTTTGGCTTTACCGATCAACATAATAACGATGTTTTCTATCTACAACCTGATGATCCTCAACTAAGTGTCTGGGCAATATGGGGGACATCAAATGCTGAGATATTTCCTGAAGATTGTATTGGGAACGATGATAAAGCATGTATCAGTCAACTCCTCCCAAATATGGAAGGACAAAATAATGATGCTTTAAGGTTTGTTGGAAATTTGATCCAACACTCTGAAGAAGCAGTTGGTGCGATTGCAGGTAATGTCGCAGGTAACGGATTGCTGAATCTCATATTAGGGTTGACTGCTCTTATGGCATCGTTCAGGCTTTTCCTGACTCTGCTCAAAAGCTACGTATTACTAACCCTATCCCCATTATATCTACCATGGATGTTCTTGTTTGCGGCTATCCCCTCGAAGACAAAATCTTCTGTTATTAACGCTATCAAACCACTAGCCGCTGCAAGCTTGAGTTTTGTAGCTGTTTATGTGCTATTTTTAATCATTGTGATAATTGGACGAAGCAACGAAATGAACAATGCTGTATTCCAAAATATTGGAGAATTTTCTTTTACTCCGCCACTACTAGGTTATGATCCGGATTCATTAATTATGGCAGACCAAACTATCACAAGAACATTGATAATATATATTCTATTTTTGGCATCACCAGCTATCCCAGATATGGTAAATAGCTTCTTGAATGTCCAAACTAGTTCACAACTCGCAGGTCAGGTCGGACAAAATGCGTCTAAAGGCTTCAATGCGCTACTTGGTGGTATTCAGTCACTGCCTAAAGGACTTCCTGGAAGGAACAAGGACAAAGGTTAATAAAAATGGACTATGACTCAAACGACATCCAATCAAACCAAAGTAGGAGATGAAGTTGATCAACTTACACAACTAGAGTCAGTTATTGCTGAACTTTTTCCTGGAGAAGTTTTTGATTTTCCTTACATACTAACGCCGGAAAGTTCTTTTGACATAAGACTTACTGCACCCCTAAGCGCTAAACAGATAGATGCTCTTACAAATTACAACTCATTCGCTCAAAACTTTTTTTCAAGTTTAGGTTTAGAGATAGAACTCGTAGATAATTTGAGTGTTTTCGAAAAATTTTTAGAACTTTCAAGAAGTATCTACCTTTATCGATTTGTAGAAGCCCGCAAGTTGTGTGCAAAGTATTCACTTTTCGCAATTCCTACTTTAGGAGCAATACAGATAGCACTTAACTCTAAAGAAGACACGGAAAATACTCTTTCTATGGAGATTGATATCCAGGATGGATTAGTTGTAAATTTTGACGGAACTTTCAATTTTGACGAGACAGTAAAAAGAGAAAAAGAAACAGACACGATAAAAAGCATTTTCTCTAGTATATCCAATTTCCTAGCTCTCGCTAATAAGTCAATAGTCGATCTCTCAAACATAACCACAAGGAGTTTTCTTATTAGTATGAATGAAAATATATTAATAGACATAATGCAAGTCGCACTTCAGAATATAATCATTGAAGTTGATAAACTTGTTTATGATTACATAAATCGTGGCTATACCCCTCGCGATGCTTTTGAAAATGTTCGTGAGCTTCTTGTGTCTTCCACTTCCAAAAAAGGAACAAAATTACCAGAATCTCTTGGTCACATTCAGAAAGATACTGAGTCGCTAGTTCTTGAAAGTATAAACAAATACATAAAAGTTGAAGAAAAAATCATAGAAGAGCTTTTTACCGACATTATGGAATTGATTGTGCACTACAGCAGTCAAGGAGAACTAGTCTCAAAAAATTTCTATAAACTTAAATTTATACACCATGCCGAACTTCCTGCTGAGTATAGAAACTATCATCACGTAGTAGAGTTATATCTGATGGATGATAGTGGAGATACACTTTCTACACCTAGTGAAGCCTACGATATTGATTTTAGCAGGCAGAGTAAAGAAGCTATTTTTCGTCTGGTAACAAACGGATTTAACAATCCCAGGCTACCTATTACTAGTTATTTATATAGAGTCTGATGGCAGGAGAAAAATCTATCGGAAAATACCAGATGGTTCCAGTCACAGGAGAGATGATAATAATTATGCGCGAATTTATTCGTAGCGATCGTCCATATCAAACTCTTCTCACAAATCAATTCTTTCCAAGAGGTGGTTATGTCTCTGACGTTACACAAAAATGCATTTATTCTATAGAAAGAATTTACGATAAGTATTTAAAATATAAAAGAGCTGGAGTAGTAGCAGATGACAGTCAAAAACTTGCCCTAGGAAACCTTGCAGAGGACATGGAGACAGCAAAAAATTTCGAAATAGTAAAAGAATGGATGAGAAGCCCTCTGGCATCGACTCCCGGGATACTAACAAAACATAAACTTATGGATTTCTTGAACAAATGGTTTGGATATCACCAATTCAGAATTGGCTGGTCTAGTACTGCGCTTACATCTGTAACTATAAACGACCCTAGAGTCAAATCGAAAGATCCATCTCAACAAAAAAGGATTACCTACAGCTTAGCTGAAAGATACAACAGCCCCATAAAAGATTGTCTAAACCCATATGTACAAGGAATTCCTATTTTGGCAGGTCTAAGAAACATCAGTTTATCTGTTTCTCAATCAGAAACAATATTGCTTCGTATTGCACAAAGGTATACAAACGATAATGATCTAGTAGAATTCTCGGTTAGCAACCCTGACGAACATAATGCATATATTGTCATAAGTACTCTCTCAAGTCTACCTACAGAATTTTCAAAAACTCTAGCCGGAGTAAAACATAATACTAAAGCATTAGTACAGACTCTAATTAATCTACCAGAAGAAAGGCGGAAGAGGATGCGACTTGAAGACATAAAATCCGAAAAAGAAGCCTTGGAAAAGCAGAATGAGCTTATAGCCGAACAAGCTAGAAGATTAGCAAACAAGGAAAAAGCTGAAAAGTTAAGAGAATCATTGGTATATAACCTTGAAGATGTTGTCTCACAAGGAAGTTTAACTCCTGTAGATTAAACAATGGATACAAATAACTCATCACAACAAACAAGCACTTCAAAAAAAACCAGCTTAGGAAGTACTGCTTTCTTACTATTCCTGGACATGGTAATTAGGCAAGAGGAAGAAAATATTAGAAGAATACAAAAAGAAATGGAAGCCCTTGAGAAACACCTACTTTTACTCCGTAATCAGGAAGCTAAAAAAGATGGAACCTCAGAAGGAGAAATAGATACAAAAGGCAAATGGAAAAAGATAAACGATAAATACAACGACACCCAGAAATTTTATACTGAATTAATTGCTAAAGTAAATTTAGGGGAAGCCCAAGTAACTCCTGCCTCTCTAGATAACCTCACCAACCTTTACAGAATTGTTGTAAATAATTTTAACTCTATACGCCCATTTTTTGATGGACGTTACGAAAATCTGCTTGGACAATTAAGCTCTGCGTCTGAAGACAAGAAAAAACAAATTTCAGAAAAGCTTTCTGATTTGAAAGA
>CAZZFI010000008.1:0-17446 GCA_964653475.1 uncultured Candidatus Saccharibacteria bacterium
TCTCCATAGTTTGTTCCTGTGAACACACCTAAAGCAGGACCAAGCTGTTTACACTGTTCTATCAGAGCTCTGTCTGCTGCAGAGAAGGGAGGAAGAGAAGAAAGTTGTGAGTCTCTTGTGGGACCGTAACATTGGTTAAATGTCCAACCAGAATTTCTTTCCCCTGATAAAGGGTTAAAAAGTCCCGCTATATCACCAGACGGTAGACACATATTGTCAGAATTTGATTTGCAGACTCTGTTCCCAGAAAGTATTTGTCGCATTTCCCCATCGCTTAAGAGGAGTGGTACTCCACGATCATCTCCCCAGCCACCAAATGCATTAAAAAGAAGTCCGTATTTTAGTCTTGCGTCAGAGCCGATCGTAGAAAAACTGGTCTTTAATCGTTCCGTATTATGCTGGAAATCCCCAGTTTCGTTTATCCCGATAAGTTTTGAATCATTAAATACTGATTTTACATGATTAAACTGGGTTTCTAGCAGTGAAATATCAGCAGGTAAATCGTCATTGTTGTAGATATTTATTGTCCAATAATCTACTTTATCTTTTGCTGTGAATTCAGTGTGAAATCTTTCGAAGTTCGCGTAATTGCCGTAAGCCGTAACGTTATATGTAGGTCCACCTATTTCTACTTTGGCCCTCAAAGCAGAGTCTGCGTTAAGTGTGTCAGCAAAAGCCTTGTAGAAAGCAGATACTTCTGACATTGTGGTTGCATTACTGTCATCGTTCGGGTCTCCTCCCGCCCAGTGTTCCGAGATTGGCTCATTCACTGGAGAGACCAAAAATGGTTTTGTAGTTTTTGCCGCAACACTCGAAATCATGTTTGCGGCTTTTTCACCAGAAGCTGCACTTGAGCCGGTAAGTTCTGTTCTGAAAGCACAGCTTTGATCTTGCACTTTGCTTCCTGTTTCCCCTTGGTCGGCGTTACAGAATCTGAAAACCGTTTTTCCACTAAATGTGTTGACAGAGTGTGCCATCGCATCAATCATACCTGGGGTGTCTTCAGTAATAACCTCCATCTTCCACTTCAAGCCTAAATTCTCGGCCCTGTTGTAATTCACTTCTTGTGTTGGTCCTGTAATCAAATGTACACCAAATTTTTCATAGCTACATTGATCTGCCGATACAACATTGTCACAAGCAGCCAGTTGTAGTTCTGGACTATCGAAACCTTGGCTGATCAAGTAGCTAGCCATAGGGTCGCAATTAAAGTTGATATTATTTTTAGGGGTAGCTTTACACTGTTCCAAATCCGGTAGGAATCTTCTGGTTTTTAATGACTCTTTCAAATTTCCTACACATGTTCCTCCTGCTCTCATAAGCCAGTTATATGCGTCGGGTGCTTCGGACGGCAATTTCTCACATAATAGTGGTAGATATTTATCCGCTAACAAGAGCTTATCACTATATTGTTGTTCACAACTTCTAACCAAGCAATCACAAGAAACATCGGTAGATGTAGCACAAATATTTCTTTCTTCTTCAGAAAGTAAATCGCAATATGGTAAGGCAATATGCGGATAAGCCTCACCTCCACGTTCAATTATAAGTTGGATTTCTCCTACACTTGCATTAGAAGATATTTCAAGTTGATCAACGGTTCTGCCGTCTTTATTATTTGTTGCTGCAAAACCAATACGTTCATTCATCCTAGGTATTTGGCCAACGTAAGCGTAGTAATTTTCTAGACGTACTTGAGAAGCACCTGTTTTTTTCTCTGGTTCTACGCTAGAACACTGACTCCCGGGCCCAGTATTTGCTAGATGGAATCCACCAAGGTATCTTGAGTTATATTTGTATATTTGTCCTTCTTCATAATTTAGACCCCCATCGCCCTCATATTCTTTTGGTTCCAGCATCCTGACAAGAGATTCAAGAAAGGCAGGGTAGCTGTTGTTGAGTATTGCTCTAATTGATGTGTCTACCGAACGTTCCCCGGGTGTGGAAGGGGTGGGCAGAGGTGTTCCTTCTATATCTAACCCTGTTGTGTTGATTTGGTCGGGTTTTTTAAAATGTGCTGGACAGTTTAGTAAACAAGTCGCGAAATTTGTTTCGTTACAACCACAGTCATAAGGTGTTACCCTCCTGCAGACTTGCATTGCCTCATTCTTAACACTGTTATCATCACAGTAGGCTGGTTTTTCTCCTTCTCTATAATTGTCACAATTTGGTTGCTGGTGATCATATATACTAACTACTTGATTGACATCTATGCCAACATTTTCATGCCTGATAGGATGGTTGTAATGTATGTACTCATTATACCAAGTCGATTCCATCAACTTGTTTACCCCAAATAATTGTAGATCTTTCCAACCATTGGGTAGCTCCTGTCGTATAAAAGGATTTCCTGAAATCTCATCTACCTCTCTATTATCAACACATTGGTTATATACATCTCTCATCGTTTTGACACAATCGAACTCCATTCCACATAGTGTGATAGATTCGCAGTACTTGTTGTTGTCATCTGGAGTACCTGGTGGGATTGGAAGCGGCAAAGTAGGAGTAATCTCGGTAACATAGCCTTCGTCACTCAATGAGTTATTTATATTATCTTCTGTAAAGGTAATACTCCTTATACCTGAACCCGGAGAATGAAAAGTACATTCTGCTCCTACCACACGAGTATCTCGGAATTGTAGATTACATAGTTCCTTTTTAGTGATTTCAATATTTTTCTCGTCAACTATGTGTTCAGAGCTTCCTTCGTCATCGGCAAATCCAAAAATTGCTCGATCAGAGTCTCCTGAAGCAGGACCATAGTGTATTTTGGTTATAGGATCCATATTGTCGGTACAGACAGGTCCTTTTGCAAGTAGGTCTGAAACCAGAACTTCGTTTTTTTCAATCATAGACTCTGTGTACAGATGTTGTGATGTTCGTAGTGTAAGAGAGATTAAATAATCTGCGAAATCACCTAGCGAATATTTGATCATATTGTTAAGACCACTTCCAGAGTTGCGCATACCTATTAAATAGGGATCTATCTGTAATTCTTCTACCTGCTTGAAATTTATAACTCCTGTCCCTACAGCACTCCCGAGTAATGGCACTTTCCAAAAATGTCTTTGTCCTTCCGCTTGGATAGCCATAGCTAAGCCAGGGTAAGTATTTGAATAGCGTATCCGAAAGGCGGGATCATCGTTTTGGTCTTGGACAATACTACTCGTGTTTGAGTATGCGCGTAGTATTTGACTACAGAAGAATGGGTTCGATTTTGTCCCTTTGAATTCTGGATCTTCTATAGTGCCCATTGCACAATCAAGATACTGGAGCAAACTGAAATCTTTTATTCCCCCTGTCCATGAGTAACCATATGTCCAGTTATCGTTATTTGTACACTCAAAAGTGGGATGTAAGTTGCGTTGTCCGCTTACTGCATAGTTTGGATCACAACTGTTTAGGTCTAATCCAACAAAAAGATTTCCGTAGGGTGAATCTGCACCGTTGGAGGCTGACTCATAGTGGCACTGATTTGCATTCCAGTAAGTAGGCATATCATATGTATAATATTCCTGATCAAAATCTGTGTAATAGTTCCCTTTATAAGTTGGGTCAATATTTCCGCAAGCATAACCACCACAAGATCTGTCAACTCCGTCGCTATGGTCTAGAGCATTTTCACATGCGTTCGCATCGGTTGACGCAAAACCTCCATCCCAGAATGTATCGATTCCGTTCCCACCCGCACTCTCTGCCATAATACAAAAACCTTGTGCATTTGCTGGGAGTTGCCCTTCTAGAAAACCACCTGCGTATCTTTCAGCATCCCCCTCTCCGCCATAATCCTCGGAAGTAATCGTTTCTGAGGCTACCCAGCTTATCGAATCTTCTGAAAGACTAGGAGTAGTATCAAAATAGGTATTATTTTGTGGAACAGAAGAAATATAACCAAGTCTAAATGTAACGGGTACGTTGTTTGAGGTATCGCCCATGTTTTGAGCAACACGGAAGTTAATACCAGCATGTTTTGTAGCGTTTGAGGACTTCATTGGCATACATAGTCCGCCTTTTAGTCCGTAACCACCGCGTGAAAATATTTTAAATGAATTATTACCGTGTGAGGTTAGCTTCTCTTCGCACTGTTGTGTTCCTGCAACTTCTTGCCTAACATACTCTGGTCTTTGATACGACCCACCTTCGGTAAAAAAGGCTTGTGAGTTAATAGGGAGAAGTGCAGATCGGTCTGCCTGGTAGTGTGTGGGATTATCTCCTACATGCGAACAACCTTTTCCACTAACAGACCCATCTGGTTGGAGTGTACAAATAGGGTTTTCGAAACTTCCATCATGAGATTGATTAAATAGGACGTCATCAAGTAGGTTTGCTCCCGGCGGGTTACAATATTCAGCATATGGATTACATTCATCGGTAGTTTCTTCTCCTGGATCTTCAGCAGCTGTTGATGAGGTGGATCTGTTAATTTCACTGGGCCGGATTGGCGTATTTTCAGAATTTCTGGTATTTGTACTATCTCTCAATACGTCAGTTGGAATAACAGAGGTCAGGTTCTCCTTAGCTAGGAGGTTGGAAATCTCTGTGGATGGAGCACGAAAAAGTCTGTTATCAGAAGAGCTTCTATCAGAATCGGACGAAGTAAGCGACAATAAAATTGTACCAAAAAATAAAAAAGCTAGAGCCGTTGGCAAAAGCAAAATCAAGCGGATTTTATTCAGCTTACTGATATTTTTCATATTCTTATTGTACTTAAATTGATAACACAGATGAAGTGTTTTAATAGAAAAACCCAATCTTTTAGAACACAAAATCTCCTACCCAACCTGTAACCTCTTTGCTATAATATTTTCATAAACATTAAATAAGTATGCAGAGTATAAGTGTGGATGACTTCGGCGGATCAGGAGTGTTTGCTTGGTCTCACAAGTATCTCAATCAAGTTCTAACAACCGGCGAAGATCCCGTTGTCAAAAATCCTCTTCTCAAATCAGCACTTATGAAAATCCAGAGAGAGGATTTTGTCCCTGAATCCAGTAAAGGGAAAGCATTCCAAGATATTGACGTTCTTCTAGAAGATGGGGAAGTCTTGAATAAACCAACCCTGATTGCTGAGATGCTTGAGTTGCTCGATATAAAAGAATCAGGAAAATATTTAGACATAGGTACTGGAAGTGGATGGCTTGCTGCACTTCTTGGAGCTTCAGTTGGACCAAAAGGAGTTGTATATTCAATGGAAAGACTTGAATCTATTGCAAGGAAAGCTGTTGACAATATCAGAAAATATCCAGATTTACAAAATGTATTAGTCATATTTAGAGATGGTAGTAATGGTTTACCAGAGTATTCTCCTTATGATGGGATACACGTTTCAGTTGCTATGGAAGAAGTTCCTGTTGTTATAAAAAGTCAACTTGCAGTAGGAGGTAGACTTGTAATTCCCACAATTCAGAAAGATGTCAGGTTGATAGTTAGGATTAGTCAGCATGAATATCGTGAATCCGTGCATCCAGGTTACTACTTCGATCCGATAAAAGAAGGGGTAGTAATGGCGAGCAATCAAAACTCTGCAGTAAACACTTGATGATTACAGTTATTTGTTAATTTAGCTGATATGGATGACTACAATCCGTTTGATCCTTTTGGCAGTGGAGATGATCCATTCAATCAGTTCTCAAGCTACAAAGGACCGTCTGAACGTATAGATATAACTGAGTTATTTTCTGAGCGGACTAAAAAAACTCTGCAAGAATCTGCTGAGATTGCTGTAGAGTATCGTCAGAGAAATATTGATAGTGAACACCTCCTACTTGCTTTAGTTAAGTCCGATGAACTTACAGAGAGACTTCTGAAAGACTTGGGAATAGACAAAGCAGAACTTATTAAATATATAGAATCATTAATAAGCAAAGGAACACACGATGCAAGTAGTATAGGAATTACTCCTAGAGCGAAACAAATCCTTCAGCTAGCGTTCCAAGAGGCAAGAGAACTAGGCCACAATTATATTGGAACAGAACACCTTATCTTAGGAATTCTGCGTGAAGGGGAAGGTCTCGCTTATCAGATCCTCAAGAAAAACGGAATTACTCATCCTCAAGCTAGGCAAGCCGTTATCAAACTTGTTGGAGAAGGTGACAAAGAAGGAGAAAAGCTAAAAAGCCAGTCTTCGACTCCGGAGCTAGATAAATACTCAAAAGATCTGACAGAGATCGCAATGCAAGATAGAATTGATCCAGTTGTTGGTAGGGCAGATGAGATTACTAGGATTATCGAAATTCTCTCGAGAAGAAAGAAAAATAATCCTGTATTAATTGGAGAACCAGGTGTCGGTAAAACTGCTATTGTAGAAGGACTTGCTCAGAGAATAGCAACAAATAATGTCCCAGATATTTTGAAAAACAAAAAAGTCAAAGCTCTTGATCTTGGCATGTTAGTTGCTGGATCAAAATTCAGAGGAGAGTTTGAAGAACGTGCTAAAAAACTTATCGTTGAACTAGAGAAGGCAGAAAGAGAAGTAATTCTTTTTATTGATGAGCTGCACACAATTGTTGGGTCTGGTTCTCGCGAAGGAGAACTTGATCTTGCAAATATGATAAAACCTGCACTTGCTAGAGGTGAACTTCAAGTTGTAGGAGCAACTACACTTGATGAATACAAAAAATATATAGAAAAAGACGCAGCTCTTGAGAGAAGGTTTCAGCCGATTTTAGTTAATGAACCTAATGTTGAACAAACTATCGAGATTCTTCGTGGAATCAGGGACAGATATGAGGCACATCACAGAATTAAAATTTCTGATGAAGCTTTAATCTCTGCAGCGAATTTGTCTGATAGATATATTAAAGATAGGTTTTTACCTGACAAAGCAATTGATGTCGTTGATGAAGCAGCGAGTAAAGTGCGACTTCGAGTAACTGCAGAACCAGAAGAATTAAGAATTTTAAAACTAGAAGTAGAAAGGATGGAACGTGAAAGAGAGTCTCTCACTCGTGCCAACAAACACAAAGAAGCAGCAGAATTAAAAGTTGAGATCGAACAAAAAAAAGAAAAAATGAAACCGATTGAAGAAGAGTGGAAGAGACGAATCGGAACAGGAAGCCCAGAAGTAACGGTAGAAGATGTGAACGAAGTAATTTCTAAAATGACAGGAGTACCAGTCACTAGTCTCAAGCAAGAAGAAAAAGTAAATCTTCTCCAACTAGAAGAAAAACTTCATGAAAGGATTATCGGTCAAGACGAAGCAGTACGAATCGTTTCAGAAGCTGTAAGAAGGTCTAGGGTAGGACTCAAAAATCCAAACCGTCCGACTGCAGTGTTTATGTTTTTGGGCCCCACAGGGGTTGGGAAGACAGAATTGGCAAAAGTGCTCGCAGAGAAGGTTTTTGGAGACGAATCCGCGTTGATAAAACTAGATATGAGTGAATACATGGAAAAACACTCGGTAGCGAAATTAATTGGTTCTCCACCCGGATATGTTGGTTATGAGGAGGGAGGACAGTTGACTGAAAAAGTCCGAAGGCAACCGTATTCTTTGATTTTACTTGATGAGATCGAGAAGGCACATGCTGATGTTACAAATATTCTGCTTCAGCTCTTTGATGAAGGTCGACTGACTGATTCAAAAGGTCGTACTGTCGATTTCAGAAATACGATAATAATAATGACTAGCAATCTAGGTGCGGAAAAAATTATCGCAACAGTAAACCGTCTGAATGAAAAGCAAACTGAACCAACTCAAGAAGCTTTCGCACCAACTGTCAATAAAGAGACTAAAATTATCAAAATGCGAAAAGCTGAAGACAAGAAGAGTGTTGATGAGAAAAAAGAGTGGGATATACTATCTTCTGAAATTGATGAGGTTTTGAAAAGATCTTTTAGACCTGAGTTTATAAATAGAATAGACGAAGTGATTTTGTTTAGATCTCTTTCTATGCAAGATGTCGAAAAGATTATAAGACTTGCTCTAGAAAATACTTCTAGACTTCTTGGTGCACAAAAAATTGAAGTTGAGTATAGCGATACCAGTGTTTCAGAACTTGCTAAAATTAGCTATGATCCACAATTCGGGGCAAGGCCAGTTCAGAGAATCCTACAAAGACATATTGAGAACCCTTTATCAGAAAAAATCTTAACTGGGGAATTTAAAGAAGGCGACAAGATTTATGTTGATTACAAAAACGAATTCGTCTTTACTAAAAAAGATTAACAAATATGAAAATTCTTCAAATAACTACTTTTTTTCATCCCGTAACTGGCGGAGTCGAAACACATGTATTTAATCTTTCGAGAGAACTAGAAAAGAACGGACATGAAGTTGAAGTGTTATGTAGTGATTCAACAAAATTAGGAAAAAGAGTTACCAAGTCAGATACAGATTATTTTGGAATAAAGATTCATCGTTTCAAGAGCATAGCTAGTCTTAGCTATTATCATAAGTTTTTCCCGGGTATTTTGAGATTTTTGTTGAAAGAAGATTTTGATTTGATTCATATACATGGTTTAAGAAAAACAGAATCTTATTTGGCACTGATAGTTGGAAAATTGCGAAAAAAACCGGTAATATTGACAACTCATAACCCATTTCCGACAACCTCCAGAAGCAAATTTGCTCAAAAGTTCCTAAACATACATGACTTCACTGTAGGAAAACTTTTTGTCAGAAGATTTGACAAAATAATTACAATAGTTCCATCTGAAAAAGAAAAAATTCAAAACCTTTTTAGGGTTCCGGCTGAGAAAATCTTAGAAATTCCAAATGGCGTGGAAGATGTATTTTTCACAAAAGGAGATGCTAAGTCATTTTACAAAGAGTGGGAGATTAACCCTGATAAATGGGACGGGATAGCTGTTACTGTGGGTAGGGTAAGTTACGCGAAAGGAATTCAGAATTTGAAACAAGCTATAAAGAAATTAAAAACTGTTTTGTTTTTTATTGCTGGAGGGGATGATGGCTACCTGTCTAACTTGAAAGCAATGTTTAAAGATAGCGAAAATGTAATATTCAGCGAAAGATTCATCTCTCCTGAAAAGCAAATTGATATGTATGCAGGTGCTGATGTGATGCTCTTACCAAGTCTGCACGAAGCTTTTGGAATCGTAATCCTGGAATCTCTAGCGCAAGGAGTGCCGGTAATTTCTACAAACAAAGGTGGACCAGCTGAAGTATTTAGCACCGAAGCGGTAAAGTTGATTGACCCACTTGACCAAGAACAATGGAGGGTGCGTATTGAAGCTATTATCACAAATAAAGCACGTAGAGACGAACTTGCTTCGATTGGTTACAAAATAGCACTAAACTACAAATGGGAGAAAATTACAAAGAAAATTATCAAGGTTTATGAGGAATCTTTCTTGAGTTACGATAAAAAAATCAACTAATATATTCTATATTAATGGGAGTTGATTTAGGAAAAAGAATAAAATTTTTCAGAAAACGTGCGAAAATGAGTCAGTTGGAACTCGAAATAGAGATAGGTGCATCTTCTGGCATGATTTCTAGGATAGAGAGCAACACAGTTAACCCAACTAAAGAGACTGTGATGAAAATTGCCAAGACTCTAGGTTTGAATAAACTAGAGTTAGATTATCTAATCGGACAGAGTTCTCTACCTGCTACCCCTGAAGAAATAGAAAAAGCGAAGGCAGAGGCCAAAGAGTACATTAATGAGAAGAATATACTCGCTTACTTGTTGGATGATAGGTGGAGATTCTATATGATTTCTGATACTTTCATGAAAGTCCTGAATATTAAGAAAGAAGAGCAAGATTATATTATTGGAAGAACAACTGCGGAAATAATAACAGAAAGGGATTCTCCTGCATTAAATTGGGTAGATGAAAAAGAGTACGGAAATTTCCTCAATATATATTTATCCATATACTATAGCAGAATGTCACACATGGATGATGATGAGATATATATACGTACCGTGAAAGCAATTAACAGTAACTCAATAGGAAGGGAAATATGGAAGAGCCTTGTGGATAAGGGAGTTAGGAGTCTTCCAAGAAATGAGGAAAGGATGATTCCTTTTGATATTGGGGGAGTCAAATTCAAACTATTTTGTATATGGAATGAGCTCCCCATTAACAGTAGATTCGAAGTTGTTGAGTACTATACCGACAATAAAGTACTTAATTTATTGAAGAAGTTCATATGACTATATTTAGAAATGGAGTAATGGCAGGAAATAGGAGATATTGGAAAAAGAATAAAATTCTTCAGAAGACGTGCGAATACGATCCAGTTAGACCTCGAGATTGAAATTGACGCTTCCTCCGGCATGATTTCTAGGATAGAGAGTGATACAGTGAATCCCACGAAAGAGACGGGTATGAGGATTGCAGATGTATTGAATATAAATAGCTAGGATTAGGATATTTGATGGGGAAAAGCGCTTTGCCAGTCACAGAGGAACAGATCGAGTAAGCAAAATTTGAAGCATTAATACTTAAAAAGGCTTGTACGATAGCATGCCTCATCGATGATAGATGGAGGATATTTATGATATCGGGACTTTTATAAAATTACTAAGAATAACTAAGTCAGATCTGGTCCGAATTGTAGAAAGAACAAAAGTTTATCAATAGGCGCATCAATCATTATATTTGTTATATTACTTTTAACCCCCTATAAGCATAGCGCTTCTAGTAGTTCTGTACTTGGCTTTTTCTACCGCGATGACAACAGAGGAATTTTTAGTTTCTTCTGGTTCTTCAATTGTGTAACCTAGATTATCAAGTGTTATAAACCCAAATTTCGTCTTGCCTAGGAAGTTATTGAGTCTTTTTTTCTTTTTTTTGTTTGTGGTTGCGAAAAGGAGATTTTTCTTCAATTGCTTAACTTATATTTTAAGAAGTTTCCTAACTTTTATTTATTAATGATAATAAATTATTCTTTTGCAGTCTGAAAATAAGAACGAAAACCCACCTTTACTTGTCTCTAAACGTTTTCTATACTGAATAATACTTTTCTCTTAACAATTGTCTATTTCCATCAAAACAAATTTCAAAACTCGATTTTCGATTATTGATAAAGCACGAGGGCTAGCTATTTTGTTAATGCTCTTGTCGCACAGCATCGATTTCTTTTATGAAGGAAACTTACAACCCCTGTACTTTTTGAGGTGGTTTACTGCAACTGTTTCTTTCACAATGTTTATCTATCTTTCCGGAGCATCAAACTACATCGCAAGTATAGATCATGCTGGTGCCTCTGAAAATTGGCAAAAGAAAAAACTACATCTTCTTTTGAGGACTATTCATTTGCTAGTAGTTTATTATCTGCTTGTCGTAGTATTAACAATCCTGAAAACAAAACAGATTTCTATTTATGGTCTGCTAGACATTCTTTTGTTGGATACAATCCCAACATATACCGAGTTTATTCTCACATTTGTGATTTTGAATTTTTCATTAGTACTTTTCGGGAGAGCATATAAATTAATAACTAAATACTCTTTAGCGGTTCTTTTTGTTGGGTTAAATATTTACCTTTTAGGAATGTTTTTATATCAATTGGATTTCGGTGAATCGCTTAACACATACAAAGCCTTACTTGTAGGACACGATCAAGGATACCGATTTCCAGTATTTCAATATTTCCCAATTTATATTTTTGGGATGAAGTTCGGCAAAGAATTACTCACATCAAAAAAGAGGTTGAGAGTAAGCTGGGTTTTACAACTATTGTTAATATCAATTCTCGTCTTTGCCTTTGCGTACCTTAAACTTTGGAAAGATGTTAACGGCGAAGGACTTATTTATCTACAGCGTTGGCCACCTTCCATAAGTTTCTTGTTAGTAGGTTTGTTGTTCGTGCAGATACTGATAATTATCTATAAACTATGGAACTATCTTTTTGATCCAAAAGATCAAAAAATAACATTTCTCGATTTTCTTGGAAGAAATCCATTAGACTTCTATGTTTTACACATACTCTTGCTTGAAAGTTATGACGTATTCGTCGGAACAAAAACTGCTGATGTTATTTTAGTTTTTGTTGGGTTTGCATTACTGGTCGTTGTGGTGACACTACTTGTGGTTATTAAACAAAGGGTTCGCATTATTTCTAACTTTAAATTGAGGGAAAAGTTTAGTGATATAATTAATCAAAGATTTAGTAAGTTAATGAGACATACATACAGGTTGGTTGCGGTAGCTGTCTTAATAGGCATTGGACTTCTTGTATTTAATAAGGTAGACATCTCTGAAAGTGCAAATATCCCCATAGAAGAAGAAGGATTTATCCAAGGAGTAAGTACTCCACAAGAAATAATATGGTGGAACAAAGACTATAAGTATTACTCTGAACTCACAATATGGAATAAAGAAACAGATAGATTACTCGAAAAGGGTAGTGTGATTGCGTTAGATCTTGATCACAAAAAATTGTTTGATGAGGGTAAAAGCTTAGAAACAGGGGAGGATCTAACTATTGTTCATCTTTCTGACGGAAAATATCGGCAGATAAAAGTCTATTTGGAACAGCCAAATTCTACTAATGCTAAACTGTTTTTTGAGACAGTGGATAGTATTGCTCCCGATAGCTCATTAGGATCCTACTACTTATATTATGGGAACAAAAGACCAACAGGAATCTCTGTATTAGAAGAGTACTTCGAAACTAATCTAAGCTATGAAATCACAAAGGGAGAAGAAAAAAGCTCAGTTATTTTGACAAATTTATCGAGACAGTGGTATCTCAAAGACTACTCAAAGGTTAATACAGAAGACACAAGTGTGATTTATAAAATTCAACTCTCGAACCCTGAAGAAATAACAGAACAAGATATTGTAGTTCACCTAAGCGGTGAACGTATACAACAATTTGCCCCATCAAAAATAGAAGATATGGTTTACGAACTCAAAATACCTCTTGACATCCTCGATCCTGGTGAATACGAGATTTACACTACAGTAGATAGCAAAAACTATGAAAGCGACTTTTTGACTTTTAATGTCAGCTTTCCATTGTATGTAACATGGACAATTGACTGGGAAGGTTACGATGTCAGCGAGGATAATCTCAAAACTATGAGAGACATTTCATCCCAGAGCGGAATGCCTCTTACGACTTTCTTCAACCCGAGGTTGTTCATCGCAAAAGAAATCCCTGACCACAGGAAGACGAGATTAGTACAGTGGGTATTAGAGGGAGAGAAAAACTTTGGTGATGAAATAGGACTACATCTTCACATGCATCAAGACATGATTGCTTCTACCGGACTAGAGCCGAAAACAGATCCAAGATGGGGCGGTAGAGAAAACGGTCATGATGTTTTGACCACAGCATATGAATACGAAGAATACAGAACAATAGTAGAATGGGCACTGGAGACATTTCGTGAAAACAACCTTCCCCGACCGGTTTCCTACAGAGCGGGTGGTTGGTTTATGGATGAAGTGAACCTGCAAGTATTAAACGATCTTGGTTTCAAAATTGATTCTTCTGGAAGAGAGCCGATAATCTATGGACCAAACCGTATGGAAAATCCATGGAAACTGTCATCAACAACTAAGCCTTACAGGCCATCAATAGATGATCAAAACTCAGCGAGTTTTCCAACACTCGATTTATGGGAGTTTCCAAACAATGGAATGGATAGCACGAACAGAAATTTCGACATTATGATCGAAAAATTCTATAACAATTATCACGGAGGATCATTAGAGGTTTCCCAAGTATTAACATACTTAAGTCATCCCCACTGGTTTACCCAACTCGACAAAGATGATATGGTCAAAATATTTGAAGTGCTTGAAGATTACAAATATGAAAACGACTCTGGTGCGGTTGTCTACACTACTCTGATAGGAGCATACGAAGAGATTTCAAAGTTCTGACTTCCAGCTCAACTCATATACTCGAATTTTCTTGAGAAAATTTTTGTGTTAAACTAATTAAGTCCCTTATTTTTTGAACTGTTAGAATGCTGAAGATCCCAGATATCATCAGTGAACAATTTCCTTTCGAGTATGCTTTCCTACTTTTCTTGTTTTTAGTGGCTGTTTTGATAGTTGCTAATTCAGTTTGGATATTTCTGAAGTTCAGAAAAAATAGAAAGTCAAAGTACAATGCTCAAGATAATAGTCAATCAGTCAACACCATAAAATCTAACAAATTTTTGAATTTTCTAAAAAAAAAATTGGTTAGTGGTTTTAAACTTGCCAGTTCTTATAGTCCTGGTTTACCTCTATTTAACTTTATCGAGAAATCCACACCAGTCATATCAATATCCGACAGATGATATGCTTTTTGATCAGAATCGTGAACAGGTAAGTGTGATATTTGACCGTCCAGTTTCAGAAAAAGCAATCAAACCATATATTTCTCCTGAGATAAAAGGACAGTGGAAAGTAGAACCTGTGTACTCTTGGCTTCCGATGTTGAAACGTAAAGTAACTTTCTACCCTGAAGAAACACTTTTTGCAGAAACAAAACTTTTTATTTATTATGCCGGAATACAAAATCAAATCTCTGTAAAACCTGATCCTTGGGAATTTGGAATAAATACCTTCACTTTACCAGCTCAAGAAGTAAAAGAAATATTGCCTGAAGATGGAGGAGGAGATGTTCCGGTAGATGGAGAAATCACAATAAGATTTGATAGGGAACTAGATAAATACTCAGAATGGGAGGCCGTATTTGAACCAGATCTTGAATATGAAATCGAGCAAAATGAAGATAGTTTAATTATTAAATTCAAAAATAACCTTGCTCAGTCTACTGAGTATAGCTATGAAATTAAAAGAACTCTTTTGAGGTTCAACCTCGAAGATAACGAAATTATAGAGAGAGCAGTACCTGAAACCTTGATCAAGGGGAAGTTTACAACTATCAAGGAACCATTGATCGAATCTTTTTCGCCTCAAGGTGAGGGCATCTTCATAGAGGACGAGATAAAGATTGTGTTTGATGCACCAATGGATAGAGAGATAGTTGAGTCGTTGTTTAAAATAGAACCTGAGTTGAAAGGAGACATAGCTTGGGAAGACGATAAAACTATGCTGTATAAGCATAGCGGAATGGCAAAAGAAACTAAATACACCCTTAGTTTTGCGAGAGGATTAAAAAGCAAAAACGGAGGGATTACCGAAAAAGACGTAAGTCATACATTTTCCACTATCGGGAAACTCATAGCGACGGGATTTAGTCCAGCGAACGGAGCAACAAACATAAACTTAGGGAATAATATTGTTGTATACTTCAATCAAGAACCAAACAAACCTTCAACTCAGGAAAAGTTTTCGATTTCTCCCTCAGTTGAAGGAGTATTTTCATGGAATGGAAATTCACTGATTTTTAACCCAAATGACGACTTGGCATACGGAACAACTTATACTATTAGCCTCGCGTCGGGTATAAAATCAGTTAAAGGAGTTGATTCTGCTCAGACTTTTAGTTCGAAATTCACAACTAAACCTCAATACTTTAAGCTAAATCTCCCAGTTATCTATCAAAAAAATAAATTCTCTTGTAATATAGACGCCACTAGAATAGCTCTTGGATATCGAGGGGTTAGTTTATCTACTGAATCAATTCATGCTTCTCTACCAAAAGACCCTACCCCCTATAGCGAAAATGGAGGTGAAAGAATTTGGGGAGATCCGTATTCAGGATTTGTGGGAGACATAGGTGGAAATCCAAAAGGTTACGGTGTTTACTGGGGACCTATAAGTTCATTTATTAATAAGTACAGAAAATCTGAGGTCAAAACTGGTTGGAATAGAACAGCACTTCTCAATGAAGTCTACAAAGATAACCCAGTGATAATTTGGGCGCATAACGGATATAGCTCTTCCCCAAATGGGAGTGTAGGGCAGAATATCTCTTGGAAAACACTAGGTGGTAAATCAATATATGCAGTCGCAGGTATGCACTCATTTGTGGTCGCCGGCTTCCGAGGGAGCGTTGACAATCCGACACACATAATTTTGCACGATACAAATCGGGGGGTCTGGACTATAACAACTTCATATTTCGATTCACTGTGGGGAGTTTTCAATAACTCTGCAGTAGTAGTGTACTAAGATGTCTCTTCTTCTCACTTTCCAACGTAGGTTATTGACTACAGATATTTTTGTGATATTGATTCTTCTGGTCTGCTTTCTGGTTTTACTACTTGGTATTAATCATCCAAAAATACAAACCTGGGACGAGCTTACGAATATTGAAGTCGTTGTGGAAAGTCCTGGTCTGAACTTGATGTTTGGAGGAAGCCCTTTTTTTGAGAAACCACCTTTGTGGTATTGGCTTACTGGACTTTTGACAAGTATTTTTGGAAACCATACCTGGGTTTACAGGCTGCCAAGCGTACTATCGGCAATTGGGATCATTCTCACAATGTATCTATTCTTGAAAAGAAAAGGTTCTAGAACCTTGGCATTTGCGATAGCGATCTCTTTTCTACTGATTCCACAAAACCTGATAACAAACCACGGAGGTTATTTCAGTAGCCATACTTTCAAAAGTGCTGATTTAGATCCACTCCAAATATTCCTGATATTTCTAAGTTCTATTCTTCTTTTGAGTAATAGAAAATATTGGATACTGAGTTGTGCTTTGTTGGGATTGGCATTTCTGGTGAAGGGGCCTTTGACAATAATGTTTTTATGTCTTAATTCTTTTGTATACTTCAAAACAAGCAACGATTTCAATCTCAAGATATTATTCAAGGGGATTATGTTGTTTCTGTTAATTATCCTTCCCTGGCATTTATACATGATCAGTACTTTTGGTAGTGAATTTCTGAATACATATTTTGGCTACCATGTAGTGAGTCGCTCTACCAACCAACTTGAAGGGCATGCTCAACCAGTATTGTTTTATCTCAAAATCTTTTTTGATTTCGATATGAATCCTTTCTGGCTATTATTTCTACTAGCTGTTGTTTTTGGGAGTTTTCGAAAGCTCTATTTAAAATATTCTTTTGTAGTGGTTGTGGCACTGGTGTTGCTCTTAAGTTTGGTTGAAACTAAGCTTGCCTGGTACCTCTTGCCAGTCTATCCATTTATGCTTGTTTTCATTCACGGTTTGTTCTCAAAATTAAAACCCTCTGTTATAATTACTAAGTCTCGCAGGTAATGCGGGATTAGAGTTGACAATAAATAAGTATGGTTCGACTAAATGGCCCTATCGTCCTCAACCAGGTCTAGCCGAGGAATGAGGCGTAGAGCTGGTTAGTCCCGCTAGCGAAGCGTGGCGGGATAACGGTAAAGTAAATGTAGAAGTTCTTTTGAAATAATAGTTTATTTCCATATGGCCCTATCGTCTAACGGTTAGGACACAGGATTTTCAATCCTGCAATCGGGGTTCGATTCCCCGTAGGGTCACCAAAAGAAACTGGCCCCCTCGCAATGGCATCAACCTTCACAAACAACGAGTTAATTCGAGGGTTCGAGGATACATTTTTGCCCACTTTTATACCTTCAGGGAATATAAATCTATAGAGGGCTAACTTGTCGATAGCGTCAAGAAAGTACC
>CAZZFI010000009.1:0-17392 GCA_964653475.1 uncultured Candidatus Saccharibacteria bacterium
ACTCATCACCTCAGGATTATTTTGGATCTCATCGAAAGTTTTTACTATTATTATCGTTTCTTATCTTCTACTAAATATACTTTATAGCTTCGGATTTAAGAAAATTCCATTTGCAGAAATAATTATTGTCGCTGTATTTTATGTGTTACGGCTAGCAGGGGGAGGAGAATTAACAAACATTCCCATTTCTATCTGGCTTTATTTGATAATCTTTTGTGGTTCATTTTTGTTTGTCAGTGGAAAAAGGCTCACTGAAAAAAGAAATAGCAATACTCGCTTTGTACTGAAATACTATAGTCAGAAAAGTCTTAACTTACTTGTACTTTCGAGCGCAATATTATCAATTGTGTTTATCTTTCTATATGCTTTGAACCAAGGAGTATTATATCTCCCGCAGTGGTTGATTTTCTCATCAGCAATCGCTAGATATATCAAGCTACTAAACAAAACCAAACTCGGAGAATCTATAGGAATAATTTTCGACAAAGTGATGCTCCTACTTATAGCTATTTTTTCTGTATATACGATTTTGATTATTTACTTTATTTAAGATGGAAAACAATTTCGAAATTCTTCTCTATTACAAATACGTCGTTATAGATGACCCAGAAGAGCTGAAAAACTCTCAAAAAAAACTATGCGAAGAGCTCAGTCTAAAAGGTCGTATCATAGTTGCTTATGAAGGAATCAACGGGACTGTGGAAGGTACAAAAGAAAATACCCAAAAGTACATTGACACCATTACAAGAGATCCACGATTTAGAGATGTTCACTTCAAACGAAGCGAGGGAACTGGAAACGCATTTCCCAAACTTAAAGTAAAAGTCCGTCCAGAGATAGTAAGTCTACATTTAGGTGAAAAAGACATCAATCCGAACCAAATCACAGGGAAATATTTGGAACCTGAAGAACTTCATAAATGGTTTCAAGAAAAAAATGAATTTTATATCATCGATATGAGAAACGATTATGAGTTTGAGGTGGGACAGTTTGAGGGATCAATTTTTCCTAACCTAAAGAACTTCAGAGACTTGCAAAAGAACCTTCCGCAACTTGAGCTTT
Organism: uncultured Candidatus Saccharibacteria bacterium; assembly: GCA_964653475.1. Classification (GTDB taxonomy): domain Bacteria; phylum Patescibacteriota; class Dojkabacteria; order B142; family OLB20; genus JAJTYI01. Next base: position 1,063 of record CAZZFI010000009.1, read on the forward strand.
ACAAGGATAAGACTGTGCTGACTGTTTGCACGGGAGGTGTGAGGTGTGAAAAAGCCTCTGGCTTCCTAGTCGAGAACGGTTTCAAAGATGTTTATCAGCTAAATGGCGGAATTGTCAGCTATATGGAAAAGTACCCCAATCAAAACTTTTTGGGGAAACTTTATGTGTTTGACGGAAGAGTTGTTATGGGCTTCAATACCGATTCTCCAGAACATAAAGTAATCTCCTCTTGTAGCAAGTGTAAAAAACCAAGTGACAATTATTTAGACTGTAAGTATAAACACTGCAAAGGGCATAGGCATTTTTTATGCTGTGAAGAATGTATTGAGACTGAAGAAAATTTATACTGCTCTAAAAACTGTTTCAAAGCTGATATCGAAAATTTAGATTTTGTGAGAAGCACAAAACATGCTAGTATATCTTTTAGCTAATTTCTTTTCTTAAATTTTTATTACTATGGCTGACAATAAAAACGCACCCTCAACCATTACAATAGACTTAGAAACTCTTTTAACACCGATATCCATTTTGGTATCCGCAATTATGATCTCAGCTTCAATTCTTTATTCTTTTGGTGACGGGGTCACCACAAGAAAGACGACAACTCCAACAGCATCGGCTGGAGATGGATCGATAGAAAGCCTCGTAGAAGAGATAGACGTCGAAGTCGACAAGTTCGCTGAATGTTACACAGACAACGACTTCGCAGATGAAATAAAAAAAGACATCTCTGATGGACAGACAGCAGGAATTACAGGAACACCTGGATTTATAGTCGGGAACCTCTCAAGCGATGGAAAAGTCACGGGAACTATTATCTCAGGAGCACAACCCTACTCTGCTTTCAAAGATGCTTTAGACAAAGCTCTAGACGGGGATGAAAGTGGTGACGTAACAGTCTCAATTGATGATGACCCCAGAATAGGTAACGACAAAGCGAAAGTTGCTTTGGTCGAGTTTAGTGACTACGAGTGTCCTTTCTGCCAGCGGTATCATAACGAAACCTTTGACCAAATCATAGACAACTACGTTGATAGCGACAAAATTCTTTATGTCTACAGAGACTTCCCTCTGAGTTTCCATGAGCCAAAAGCTTCTGAAGCTGCCGCTGCCGCAAACTGTGTGAGAGAGGTTGCAGGTGATGAGAAGTATTTTGAGTTCAGCAAACTTTACTACGCAAGTACACAGTCGAACGGACAGGGTCTATAAGGTATGAAGAAAATTCGAAGTAAGTTTAACTTCCCTCTAGCAAGAAGTATCGACTCCGCCATTCTGGCGGAGTTATTCCTTGTTAATTCTATATTCTCTATTGTAGTAATTCGAGTTTTTCTCTTTATTACAGATTATCCGCAACTTGGTGGTGGAGTTCTGCATATCGCGCATATGCTTTGGGGTGGACTGCTTATGTTTATAAGCATTGCTATTTTGCTTTTTGTTCTAGGGAGAACAAGTCTGTTTATAGCTACAATAATAGGTGGACTTGGTTTTGGGACGTTCATTGATGAACTCGGTAAGTTTGTTACATCTGATAATGACTATTTTTTCCAGCCAACTTTTGCTTTGATCTATCTCTTGTTTATCTGTATGTTTTTCGTATTTCGATACGTCTTTGTTCGCAAACCTCTAACTCCAAACGAATACTTAATCAACGCTTCTCATTTGTTAGCAGAAATTATATCTTCCAAGGATTATGATGAACAAGACGAGATCAAACTCACTGAGTTACTAGAAAGAGCACAGGCTAGTAAATCAGTAAAAACTAAATTCTATTCCCTTGTGTCAGACTTCAAGACAGATCGCAAAAGTAGAAAAAGTCTGTATATCCGACTGAAATATTTTCTGAAAGACAAATACACGAAATTAGTTAAAACCAAACTGTTTTCGAAGCTCATCAAGGGAATCTTTATCGTAAGAGCGCTTGTGATAGCTATTAATGTCTCACTGTTTTTGTTGAACGCAAGCTTCGGGACACTAAACCGTAACTCAAAAGACCTTGGATTTTTTGAGATAGGAGCTATTATCTCTTCAATCGCTGTGAACGCATGGGTCGTGTGGGGTCTAACAAAATTTAAGGTCTCTAGCCTAGAGGCGTTGAAGAAATTTAGAACCTCTACCTTGATCGCTATTCTCTTTTATACGTTCTTTTCCTTTTACTTCAACCAGCTAGCAGCAATTATAGGTCTTTGTGTTGAGATCCTCATCCTCTACGCACTAGAGCTCATGGTTTCCACCGAAGAACAGGAAATACCTTCACGCTAAATTAGTTCTCGCTTAAAAGGTGTAGCATCATAGATAGTATTACTTCTGCATAGTAGATTTTTTGTGAGTAAATCGACCTAGGATCGCTATCTAGTGCGGTGTCAATCTCGAAAATCCTCGGAGGGATCATCTCTAAATAGGCATCATTTTTCATCTTTCCAATCATTTCAGAATCAACTGGACGGAATTTTTTCAAAACCTCTTCTTCTTTATCCTTGGGAAATTGACCTTCTTTAAATATCCCTTTTTGCAGACCTCTAGTTACTACCAATACATCCAGTTCTGATATGTATTCATCAAGTCTTCCAACTGTTATATTTCTGATACCGTTACTCTTAGCAAGATTTGTCAGTTCTTCTGAAACAGGAAAAAGTCCTAGATCATCAATATACAGATCGATATCAAAAAACCCCATCAAAGGAACCATGGCATGACAAATCCTGTTTATCCCCGGAGTCCCATAGATCCCGACTTTCCTTCCTTCTAAGTCTCTCACCCTAGCGAAGATATTAAATAATATCATCGCGGCTCCGACTGCGTGCTCTCTCGAACCAGCCCCGCAGTTGATAATCGGAACGGATGAGTTAGCAGCGGCAATTTCAGCCGAGTCATTATCCTCATGCCGTATTGCTATTATATCTGCGAAACTCGAGTAAGTTCTGATTGTATCTTCTAGGGTTTCTCCTTTTGATATGGAAATTGCATTTCTATCTGTTGTCCCTACCCAGCCACCTCCCGCTCTTATTGCCGCACTTTGAAATGCAGTCATAGTCCGAGTTGATGGCTGTAAGAATATTGTGGCAATAACTTTGTTTTTGAGTGCATCAGATGGAATTCCATTATCTACAAACTCTAATCCTCGTTGAAAAATCGAAAAGTATTCGTCTTTAGTGAGGTCCATAGAGTTAACTAAATGCTTCATTTTCATTATTAGTAAAGAAAAAGTCTAGCACAGAACACTCTAAACTTGACAAATTGTTTTCAATATTTTATAGTATTAGCACTCGAGCGATACAAGTGCTAATATTTTATTTATTATATTTTACAAATATGAGAAATAGAAAATTAACTGTTCTCCGACCGTCAAATATTTTTTCTGATGACTTTGTAGATAGTTTTTTTACACCAAGGTTTGATTGGAGTACTGATCAGCAAGATTTAGAAATGTATGAGGATGACGATGAAGTTGTCGTAAAATTGGCAGTTCCCGGCTTTCAAGAAAAAGATCTTGATATAGATATCGAGGACAACATGCTGACGATTAACGGGACAATAAGCGAAGAGAAAGAGGAAGAAGACAAAAAGAAAAAGTATTATTACAAAGGAATTCGCAAAGAGTCGTTTAGCAGATCTGTTACTTTACCATCACGAATCAAGTCCGACAAAGCTGATGCCGAGATAAAACAAGGAGTTCTAGAAATCCATATACCAAAAGCGGAGGAAAGTAAGGCAAGTAAAATTATGATTAAGGGGAAATAAAGGAATTGAAGACAAAAGAGCCTGAGAAATCAGGCTCTTTTTTTATGAAAGTGGATTTTATCGAGAGGTAGTACCTCTTTTCGAAAAGTAGAAATAATACAGTATTGGCAATAGCCCTACAGTATTAAAAACAAACATGACTATAAACCATGCTGGTTGCTTCAGTGTCCCTGCACGGTAAAGTGCAAGCGCTTTCCAGACTGATTCCCAAACCGAAAGCACAAAGATAACGCTCCAGATGCCAGTCGGAATTGTATTAAATACTTCTTCCATGGGTAAAAGATAAAAAATTAAATCCTACAAAATATATATTCTTTCCACTTTTCATACCATTCATCTATGCTTGTCTTCGTAAAATCCACCTGACATTCTTTGATAAAATTCAGTTTTGAAATAAAATCCACCATCTCATTTTCAGTGGGCTGCTTTACATTTAGCCGTTGCATAAAGTTCTCGATTCTGTCTTCTTCCATGCTTACTTTATCATCTGAAACGGCTGTTTTCTTTTCGATTTCCAGGATATAGTCATCATTGAAATAATATTTATCTAAAGTCACTTCATAATCTTCGTACTCATACATAGATCTTTCGAAATAGACAACTATGAAATAGTTATTGCCTAGTGCGTGGATAATACCGACTGCGTCTTTAACTTCCTTAGGATCAAAGTGAACTTCAAATTCCTGTCTAGACTCACCATTATGCCAGTTTCCAGATTTGACTGTGAGTTTAGCTTCTTTGCCGTCATCAATTCTGACTCTCATATCAGTTCTAGCGCCGACATCAGGGACAAAGTCGGATCGACTTATCTGCAAAATAGTAAACCGTTTAAAGCTCTTAATGAATTTACCTTCTTTTTCGAAAAATTCTTTTAAGCGGCTATATTCAGGCTTTTTGAGAAAAGCTCGCTTTTCGATTTCGATCATTGTTTTGTAAATAATATTTCTGGATTAGGTTGGGTTAAATATCCATTACTTATACTTCTTTGTCAAAGTTCTTTTATCGTATTAATTAGAATATCTACCCCTTCTTCCAATACTTCATCGGGTATATTAAGAGGAGGCATAAGTTGAACACAATCTCTCGCATCACCCAAATGGAGTCCTTTTTCAAAACATTTAGTTACTAATACTTGTGAAAGGCCATCACTAGTTTTATCTAAATCAAAAGCCAATTCCAACCCGAGTCCTCGTAGATTCCTCATATTAGGGTTTCCGGGAAGTTCTTTTTCTAGTTTCTTTCTGATAAATACACCCTTTCTATCTGCTTCTTCCCAAACTTTATCCCTCTTATGTATTTCAATAGTCTTTAAAGCAGCAGCACAAGTAAGAGGGGTCCACCCGAAAGTAGAAGTTGGCTTAAATGCTGCTGCGTATTCTCCGACTAATTTGCTATTTGTTACTACTGCACCGATCGCACCAGCTCCATTAGATATGCCTTTAGCCAACGTTACAATGTCTGGCACAATATTTTCGTGTTCAATACCGAACAATTTTCCAGTTCGGCTAAACCCACTACCAACTTCATCCACTACCAATAATGTTCCGTATTTTTTCGTTAGCTTTCGAACTTCTGTTAGGAACCCTTTTGGAGCAACAAGCATTGAACCCCATCCAGTTATTAACCCGGGCTCGGTAAATACCGCTGCAGCTTTTCCCTTTTTCAGCTGATTTTCCAATGTTTCTAAAAACATACTTAATACCTCTCCTTCAGGTTTTCCAGCATAAGCGTTTGGATAATCTAGCTGAACAAATTCGGGAACTAACGGAGCTATCTGCTTTACGTATGCTGGAACAAATCCCAATGCTAGAGTTCCAAAAGACTGGCCGTGATATGTATGAGCAAAACTAATTATTTGTTGTCTACCAGTAACAGCCCTAGCTATCTTCAAAGCCATTTCATTTGCTTCCGTACCTCCAGTTGCTCTACAAACAACATCAAGTCCCTCTGGGAAAGAATCAGTCAGTTCTTTTGCATATTTTATCTGTACCTCGTCAGCGGACCACATAGGAGCATAGACGTTTTTGCTAGCCTGTTCTGCCACAGCCTGATTTACTTCGGGATTATTCCATCCAAGATTTGTTGTGTTCCATCCACTACTAAAATCTATGTATTTATTGTGATTTGAATCCCACAAAAACGCTCCTTTAGCTTTGGACAAGTCAAATCTCCAATCAATAACAGGGTTATATACGATATTATGTTTTATCATTTGTGAAATAATTCCAACTTACTTGCCAGACTAGGATTCGAACCTAGATAAACGGCTTCAGAGACCGTTGTCCTACCATTAGACGATCTGGCATTTATTTCCACTTCTTTGAATGAGCAACTTTGGTCCTCTTCCCGCCTTCACTCCATTAACAGATGTCTGACACTCCCGAAGGATGCTCTCCGAGTTCCAGCGACTCGTTTTGATTCTCATCGAGCTCATTATATAATAATTTTAGATCATGAGCTATAACATCAAATTCAAAAACGATAATTATAAACGAACTAGGGGTGGGTATTCTCGTCTACTCGATATTAGCTGCGCACATTGTGGCAGTCATCTTTTTTATTACCAGAAAGATGGTCAGGGATTACTTAAACGTATGTACTTAGATCGAATATATAAATCTGGTAAATATATAGATTTCACTAAGTCTCAATTAGCCAATGTCCCTCAATTGCGTTGTGATGAATGCAAAAAACTATTGGGTACACCCTACATCTACAAAAAAGAAAATAGACTAGCTTTTCGTTTGTTTGTGGGGTCTGTTTCTAAGAAGATATAACATCTCGAAAAGTGATTTGAATGTTTACTACACACTCAACGCAATAACACCAACCAAAGTAATAATCACTCCGACATACTGCAATGGTTTCAGTCTCTCTTTTAAGAAAATATATGCTCCAACTGCGGTGAACAGTGGAGAAGTCGAGCCCAGAGCAATCACAGTACCGACCTGGTTCGCTGCATAAACATAGGCAAAACTCAGGCCTACCCATCCAATTACTTCAAAGATTCCAGCCATGCTTGGAGGGAGCATTTTCTTGATTGGGGGCAAATTTAGGTGATTTTTGCGGCGAAGAACTAAAAAAATAGCAGTAAAAATCACGAACGAAATGATCTTAATAAAAAACAACTTCGTTTCCCAAAGATCTTCTCCTGTATAAACCGATAAAAGAGGGAAGTAAACGACATGAAAAACCAAACAGAGTAAAATCCACGGCAGCCCTTTCACTAAGTCTTTTTTGTCTAGTCCATCTTTGAACACTCCTCTCCAATCGATACTAGTTAACAATGCTCCAAAGATAATTAACAAAACTAATCCTGCTTTAAGTGGCGTTATAGATTCATTCAGAAATAAAACGGCGAGAACGAGTGAAAACGCTGGGTATGTTGACAATACCGAGACAGCAACCGTGATATTTGCAATTGCAAAGGCTTTATACAAGACTAGATACAGCAATACTTCCAAAATTGCCATTCCAAATGCAATAGGTAGAATAGTTCGTGCGATGCTTAGGTCTCCAGTGAAAAGTGAGATAAAAAATAGCAAAACCGAGCCCGCTGCAGTTCCTATTACCAGTGTTTGAATCACGCCTAACTTACCCAACGCGATTTTAGCTACAACATTTGATCCGCCAAAACCTAGCGCACTGAGATTTGCTCCGAAGATCGAGAGGATGTTCATAGTGTTTTTATAATGTCTGAATTATATCACTTTATCTTTTGCTATGTGATTACTCGGAGTTTGTCTTTTTCACAGACTTCTGACGATGTTTTTTCTTAATAGCAAAATAGGCCTCATCTCCATATTTTTTGAGTTCTTTAACTGGATACTTTTTCTCGACTTTTTCGAGAGTTTTCTTTAGTGAGCTGGCGATATCGATATCCATTCTGTCAGCAAATTCACACAAATAGTTGACTATGTCGCCTACTTCAAGCTCCAGTTCTTGTTTTTGTTCTGGGTTATTTTTGATTTTCTCTTCTAGTTCGTCACTATTTCCCCACTGAAAAAACTCTAAAAGCTCATTGACTTCCAAACTTATCGAGATCGCTAGATCTTTGGCATTGGGGTGCCACCCTCGATCATCACGAACCTTCTTAGACCACTGTTTTATTTCAGAAAGTTTTGTTGAATCATCCATAATTATATTGAGATTAAAATAAAAATTGGTCCAATGTGAATTGTCGGTAATAATGTTTTACAATAACGTAAAATATTATCTTTTGATTTAGTATACAATTTATTTTACTTTTGAATATGGAAATATGTCTAATAGAATTATTCCTCATCTCTGGTTCGATAAAGAAGCTATGGAAGCTTCGGAGTTTTATGTAAATGCAATTGGTAATAATTCTAAAATTTTGAGCAGCACAGTTCTGAAAGACACCCCCTCAGGAGATGCCGAAACTGTAAATTTTGAGTTACTTGGTCAAGAGTTTATGGCAATCAGTGCCGGGCCTTATTTTAAGATTAACCCTTCAATCTCATTTTTTGTTAACTTTGATCCTTCTAAAGACGAAAGCGCAAAAGAAAAATTATCTTACCTTTGGGAGAAATTATCAGAAGGAGGATCTGTTTTGATGGATCTTGGAGAATACCCATTTAGTCCTTATTATGGCTGGGTCCAGGATAAGTATGGTCTTTCATGGCAATTGATTTTGACAAATCCGAAAGGAGAAGAACGCCCGAATATCATTCCTTCTCTACTCTTCACTGGGGACAAATGTGGACAAGCAGAAGAGGCTATTGATTTTTATGTAGATGTTTTCAAAAACTCTAAAAAAGGTTCTGTTTCCACTTACGCAGAAGGCCAAGCTCCAAACAAAAACGCTAGAATCGCTTATGGCGATTTTATGGTCGAAAATTACTGGATGGTGGCAATGGATAGTGGAGTCGAAAATGACCATCCATTTAGCGAAGCATTATCGTTTATCGTTAAGTGTGATGACCAGAAAGAAATCGACTATTACTGGGAAAGACTTTCAGCTGTTCCTGAAGCTGAGCAATGCGGTTGGCTAAAGGATAAATTCGGAGTTTCTTGGCAGATTGTTCCTAAAGTAATGGAAGAGATACTCGGAACAACTGATGAAGAGAAGGTTCAGAGAGTTACTCAAGTCTTTCTCAAGATGAAAAAAATTGATATCGAGAAACTTCTAGCGGCTTAAGATACTTTTTATACAAACTCATTAACCTGGAGAACACGTTAATATTCTTCGGGTTCTGGGAAAAACTCATAATAAAAGATTTCTTTCCAATCAATTTTCTTATCGAGCCTTTGCTTAACTTCTTTAACAATAACTTCTAAACTTGGTTTGAAAATTTCATCTAGCTTCGAAACTTTATCAAGCTCTACCCAAAAAGATTCACCTTCAATAGATCTTTCAATAAGTTCCCCTTCAAATTTATCCGTGTAAAATACGTAGAAAACACCGTCTTCAATTACCTTGCCTTAAAAGTCTTTAGCGTTTGGGGCCAATCTCACTCAGTACGGACATTTATACACCATTTACGGAGTTCTGCGATAAGGGTTTTTGTTTGTCTGCATTTTTTGCAATAGAATCTGATTAAGCTGTCTTTAGCCATTGTTGGAAAAAACTGATCTCTTCGACTAACTCGTTTCTCGCCTCTTGAGATAAGACGACACCGCTAATTTCAAATACAAACTTTTCACTTCCGTTAGCTTTTAAAGGATCTGTTGAAGATTCATACGCTAGCTTGCACATCCATTCGTCCTCGTTGTTTCTATTCACCTCAAAACTCCAGCCCCACCCACCTAGTTTAACATCCTCACTTTTAAGATCGATGTTCAAGATATCACTTGGAGATACGCTCCCTTCAAACTCTGCAGTTCCAATACTGGATTTTATGCTCACTACTCCTGAAACTTGACCAGGACTTACAAACTGAAACTTCTGAAGTTCAAATACGAAATGCGGACGTTTAAGACTTAGTGTATACATTTTGAGAAAATTTATATTTTCACTTTAACACAAACTATTATAGATGCCTAAGAATTATCTTGTTCTGGGTTTCTCAATATTTTCCACATCGCCTTCCCTTTTGCCAGTTCGTCAATGAGTTTATCCATATATCGAATTTCTTGCATTAGAGGTTCTTTGATTTCTTCCACTCTCACACCACAGATTAAACCTGTTATTAAGGTTCTGGAAGGATTTAATTCCGGAGCTTTTGCAAAGAAGCTTTCAAAGTCTGTCTGCTTCTCTATCTCGTTTTCTAGTTCTTTCTGGGAATATCCCGTTAACCAGCAAATAATTTCATCAACTTCTGCTTTGGTACGTCCTTTTTTCTCAGCTTTAGCAACATATAGGGGGTAAACACGTGAGAAAGGCATTTTGTAGATTCTTTGCTTATTTTTCTCGTTCATCTTTGCATGTAAAAACAATTAATTAGCTTCTCTCTTTCTTGGTAATTCTCAATCTTTAAACAAAAATTTAACAATAAAATACACGCTAAACAAAGTATATATAATCGCCAAGGCTCCGAAATTGATAGAAATCCCAAAGATTATTAAACCAATTACAAGGAGGTTGAATAGTACGGCAATAATGCTATTGACTTGTAGCTCTGAACCACGTCCGGGAATCTTATTAGTCCTAATTAGCCTTGGGAATACCAAGTTATATAAGTAATCAAACGGATGCATCGGGAGCTTTATTCCCAAGAATGCAATTAGAGCTGAAAGAGAGAGTATATAGGGATTTACACTGACGATTCCAGTAATAACAATCAGTATGTAAAGGGGGTAACTGAAATATAAACCGTATTGGACACTCTGCTTATCGGATATGACTTTACAAACTACCCAACGACTGAACAGCCTATCTTTGAATTTTACCGGTCGACTGTTTATCATTCTTATTCTTATAATTTCTTAATTTAGGGCTATATTAGTTAATCTACAGCAGTTTAAGTAACTATTAATTGGCTTCTCTAATAAATTACACTACTTGGTTAATGGGATCCCCGTTCACAAACGCCTTAATATTTTCAGAGATTATGCGTCCCATGTTCTCATAAGAATCATGTGAGAGCCAACCAATATGTGGTGTAATAACCGTATTTTTTACTTCTAGGAAATCCTTATCCACGACATCAAGCCCTGCACCAGCGATCATGTTATTATTAAGCGAGTTTTTACGTGTCTGATTGTCTACTAAATCGTGTCTAGAAATATTGACAAAAATCGCACTCTTTTTCATACTCTCTATATGTTCTTTCGTAATGATCCCTTTTGTTTGTGCATTGAGGGCTAAACTTAGAATAATCACGTCTGACTCCGGAATCAGCTCATTTAGCGAGACTTGTTTGACGCTTGGGAGATTTTTATTTGTACGATTGTAACCAATGACGTTCATACCTATGCCGTTGCCTAATTCAGCAATACGAGTTCCGATTGCACCAAGCCCTACAACTCCCATCATTCTACCTCTAAGGTTAAAGTTTTGATACTTTTTTGATTCCTGAGTATTTGGATCAACTTCATAAAGACCATTCCTAAAATCTTTATCCGCGAGAGTAATTTTACGATTAACTGCGAACATCAGTCCGATCGCCAGTTCTGCAACAGATTCTGTCGAAAAGCCTGGAACGTTTGAGAAAAGAACACCTGCGTCCCTGACAGCCTCAACATCGACTTTATCAAAGCCGGTACTATTTATAGAAAAAAACTTTAAACTTGGAGATTTTATTAACAGCTCCCTTGTAACTGGTGTGAGGAAACAATCAATAACAGCAATATCTGCACCTTTCAAGCGTTCCGCACAATTATCACTATTTGTATTATCAAAAACTTCAACTTCGCCCAGTTGTTTTAACTCTTGAATGTGTTTTTCCTGAAGTCCGGAGGGGTTTGTGATGACTATTTTCATGGGTTATATTTATACATTAGTATTTAAGACCCAAAGCCGTCAACGGGAGTCCTCAAGGAGCACTTACCGAAATCGTGGGTTTAGTTTTAGTTAGTCCCGCTAAAGCTTTGGCTTAGGTGGCGTACCCGTCTTCAGTTTGCCTGCCTGCTTTATTTTAAACCGAGAGAGCGGGCGACGGGAATCGAACCCGTATCCTTGGTTTGGAAAACCAATATAATGACCGCTATACTACGCCCGCTCTCTGAATTTAAAGAACAATGAAATTATAACCCAAGTGCCTGAAATTATAAAGTGTGGTTAGAAAAGCGGATTTATATTTACACCTTCACTAGTTGGAGAGACTTCCGGTTCTTGTGTTGGGGTACTTGTAGGAACAGGTGTCGCAGTGGGTGGAACTGGAGTGTTTGTGGGAACTGCAGTAGGGACAGCTGTCGGGTTTTCAATTTCTTGAAGATACTGATCTATTATTACATTTAGATGTGTTTTATCGATTATTGTATCTAAAACTGGTAAATTCTCAGCCCTCTGTATAAAACCAGAAAACCCACTCAGAAACAGTGCAAAACCTAAACTTGCACCGATAGCTGTAAAAACTCCATTAATAAGTCCACGAAGGATCACGTTTCTTTTCCGATTTGCGTTAGTCAAGAGCTTCAGATTTTTGTTTAGCTCAGCGACCTCCCATCGTAAGCCTGTACCATTTTGTGCCGGTGTAGACATACGATTTGTCTGATTAGTTGTATTCGAATTTGATTCTGTCAACTTTATGTGAGTTTTATATCAAGATTTCTGTTACTTATATTATTTAACAACTTTTCTGAAAATACTTCAAATTTCAGATCTTTGACTTCTTCCCCATCTCGGTATCTAAGAGAGACCGTTTCATCTGCTTCTTCTTTTTTCCCAACAATTAACATGTACGGGATCTTTTGTTCTTGAGCCTGACGGATTTTATTTTGCATTCTTTCACTATCACGATCAACTTCGACTCGTACACCTTTTTCAGAAAGGTCTTTCTCTAATTTATCTGCATACGCGATATTTTGCTCCCCGATGGGGATAATCTTCACTTGAACTGGTGCAATCCAAACAGGAAACACGCCTACAAACTGTTCAATTATTATCCCAATAAATCGTTCTAAAGATCCATAGATAACTCTATGTACAACTACCGGAGTTTTCTCTTGTCCATCTTTGTCAACATATTTTAGTTGAAACCTTGCAGGTTGCTGGAAATCTAGTTGAATGGTTCCCATTTGCCACTCTCGTCCTAGGGCATCATACATCAAAATATCAACTTTAGGACCATAGAATGCCCCATCTCCATCAAGGACGAAATATTCTTTACCGGAATTACTTAATACTCCCTTAAGGATCGCCTCGGCTTTATTCCACACTTCAACTTCACCTAAGAAACTTTCTGGTCTTGTTCCTAATCTAAATTTATAATCCAAACCAAAGATTCCATAAAATTCCTCACAAAGCTCAAAAATATGTTGATATTCTGAAGCAATCATATCTTCAGTAATATAGTTGTGTGAGTCGTCTTGTTGGAATGATCTCACCCTAAGTAATCCATTTAAAGTACCTGATAATTCATATCTATGGAGCCTATCGGTATCAGACAATCGTAATGGCAGATCTTTATAGCTCCTTGTTCTCGAACCGAACACAATCATAGCATTTGGACAGTTCATAGGTTTTATCCCATACTTTTCATTTTCACCCATGTCTGCGATAAACATGTCGTCTTTATAATGTTCCCAGTGTCCTGAGGTCACATATAGATCTGATTTGTTAATAAGTGGAGACAGAATCTCTTGGTAGCCATGTTCTATATGCTTCTCTCGCCAGAACTCTACAAGTTTGTTGTAGAGAACTAGTCCTCTTGGAAGCCAGTATGGCATACCTGGAGAAGTCTCGTGGAACATAAATAATTCTAGCTTTTTACCCAACACCTTATGGTCCCTCTTTTGAGCTTCTTCCAACTGCCATAGATATTTATCTAGCTCTTCTTGGGTTTTGAAAGCAGTACCGTATACTCGAGTTAACATCTCGTTTTTCTCATCGCCTCTCCAGTAAGCCCCCGCTACTTTCAGAAGTTTTACTACTTTTACTTCCCCGGTTGAGTTCACATGAGGTCCCTTGCAGAGATCTACAAAATTATCTCCAGTCCAGTAAACAGTTAACTCTCCACCTTCTTTAACAAATTCATCTATAAGTTCTTGCTTGAATGGATTATCTTTGAAGATTTCTCTAGCTTTCTGCTCGTTTACGATTTCTTTCTTAATTGCTAGATCAGCTTTTATTATTTCTTTCATTCTTGCTTCTATCTTCTCAAAGTCTTCTACGCTTATAGACTTGTCAAAACGACCATCCATATAAAAACCACTCTCGATAGCAGGTCCTAGTGCGCGAGTGATTTCGCCGGGCCAAAGCTCTTCCACTGCCTGGTTAAATATGTGTTCAGCTGTATGACGAAGTTTATATAGTTCGAAGTCCTCTTCGTTTTTTACAAAATCTGGTAGATTTTCTTTAAATTCATCAAATTTATCGTTCATTCGAAAAAATTAAAAATTAAGTTTGGGCTCTCATTAGCAATAAATACGTTTAAATGCTAAAAGACCCTTGTCCAATCTAAAACTAGATCAGGCAAGGGTCTTCGTAGACGGTTCCACCTCTTGTTTAACTTTTGAGAATATTCGGTTGTACGGTAACTGAATTTTAGGAAAATTTCACCTATATTTCCTTCTCTGCATTTTTAATTTCGTGTATATTATAAATGATTTTATAGTACAAATCAATTTGTAATTTTTCTGGAGTACTGTCCAATGTCCCTTAAAGTTCTTATGTTCGGATGGGAGTTAGCTCCCATAGTATACGGAGGATTAGGGGTGGTTTGTCGTTCGATCACCGAAAGACTGGTCAAATCAGGCGTTAAAGTCACCTATATAATACCGAAATTACCGGTTCCTGTAGACATCCCCGAACTCGACCTAGTAAACGCTTCAAATGTGATTCTTGACGAAAAAATGTTCAGTCAAATTAACGTCGCTTCAACACTTACTCCTTATATCAACAACGAACGTTATCAGCAATTTTTACAATTTATCCGTAGTTCATTGCTCAGCAATCAGGACGGAGATGTCTACGGAATGGACTTATTTTCAGAAGTTGAACGATACTCCTACCGAAGCCGTGAACTGGTTAACTCATACGAATTCGATGTTATCCATGCACATGACTGGATGACATTCAAAGCAGCGGTTTTTGCAAAACAGGTTTCAGGCAAACCCCTAGTTGTACACGTGCACGCTACAGAATACGACCGTTCTGCCGGGAACCCCAATCCTGCCGTTCTAGACTATGAAAGATTTGGTCTCGAAAATGCTGACAGAATCATCGCTGTTTCTAATTTCACAAAACAAAAAATCGTCGATCACTATAAAATCAACCCCTCTAAAATCTCTGTTGTTCACAACGCCGTAGAACACAAACCTTCGCAGTCAGCCCCTCAGACTGCCGACGATAAAGAAAAAGATCCTATGATTTTATTCTTAGGAAGATTAACAATCGCCAAAGGAACAGACTATCTGCTGAGAGCAGCTCAAAAAGTGATTCAAGTTGTCCCGAATGCAAAGTTTGTCTTTGTAGGAAAAGGAGAGATGATCAAAGAACTTGTAGATATGAGCATAGATCTCGGCATCTCTTCAAATATTGTTTTCACTGGTTGGTTAAGTCATGAGCAAGTAGACACCGCTTACAGACAAGCAGATTTATTTGTTATGCCTTCAATCACAGAACCTTTTGGCCTAACCGCTTTAGAAGCGATGAGAAACGGAACTCCTGTACTAATTTCTCGACAAAGTGGAGTTAGCGAGGTTATCCAAAATTGTTTGAAAGTAGATTTCTGGGATATTGAAGCTATGGCAAACAAAATTCTTTCAGTAATAAAATTCCAACCGTTACAAGAAACCCTAAGAGAAAATGGACAATACGATGTAAAACACCTCAACTGGGAGACACAAACTCAAAAGATCGTTTCTATTTATGAAGAGTTGCTCAGGTAATGACCAAAAAGAAAAAAAGTAATTACAAAAAATCTATCTGTTTCTATTTTCAAGTCCATCAGCCATTAAGGTTATCTCAGTACAATTATTTTGACGGGAAGAAGAACAGGCAATATTTCAAAGGAGATAGTCCTCACACTAATGAATTTTTTGTAAAAAAAGTTGGAGAAAAAAGCTACCATCCAACAAACAATCTTCTACTCGATCTCCTCGCAAAGCACAAAGAATTCAAGTGTAGTTTTTCGATCTCTGGAATTGCACTCGAACAGTTCGAGAAATACGATCCAACCCTGATAGAAAGCTTTCAAAAACTTGTAAAAACTAGAAGAGTTGAATTACTTAGTGAAACATATTATCACTCCCTTAGTTGGATATACTCTAAACAAGAATTCGCGGAGCAGATAATGCTTCATAGAAAAAAGGTATTTAGCTTATTTAGGAAACGACCCAAAATCTTTAGAAATACTGAGCTTATCTACAACAACGAACTTGCAAACTTTATACGAAAACTAGGGTTTGAGGCGATCATTGCAGAAGGATGGGACTATTATCTAAAAGGTAAATCTCCAAATTTTGTATACGAATCTCCAAAATTCGACCTTCATCCAGAAGACGAAAAAATCATCAAAAAATACAA
>CAZZFI010000010.1:0-17162 GCA_964653475.1 uncultured Candidatus Saccharibacteria bacterium
ACTTTGGTGCTCCTGGTATCGGATTCGCACAGAGGTACTATCCGAAAACTAGTTGCGCGTTGTAACTCTCGTCTTATCTAAAACTCAAAACTTAAAACTCCTGGGTGTCGCCCTCCGACATTGGACGGAAATCGATTCCGGCTTCTCCAAGCTCTTTCTGCGGCAGTGCATGTACTGGACCTAGGTGCTTAAGCATTCCATCGTGTACAGGAAAAGCGTGCTCTGGGCTAAGCTTCTTTGCGTAATCTATTGCCTCGGAAATCTTCATCCAAGGTCCTGCCACTGGCAACGCCAAAATTCGTACCGGTTTCTCAGGATCCGTGAAAGCATCTCCAGGATAAAACAGTTCTTGATTAATTAGATAACCCGTGTTCTCAGCCAGAGTTAAGGACGGGTATACGTCTGCATGATCTTCTCCAAAACCAGAGATTTCTACTTTATCAACCAGGGTAGATTGCTGGTGGGTCACCACATCGTACTCAATCCCCTCTTTATCTAAAATCCTGCCAACAGAAGAATTTGTGATGATTTTTACATTGGGGTTATTGGCCAAAAGTGCTTTTACTGAGTCAATATGGAGATGGTCTGAATGTTCGTGAGTGATCAAGATTAAATCGATATTTTCAAGATCATCAACACTTGAATTATATGTACCAGGATCTGTCAGAATTCGTAGTCCATTCACCTCGACAAGTAAACAACAATGCCCTATCTTAGTAATTTTCACAGCTGTAGTTAATTAGAAATAAATTAATAATCAGTAACAAATTCGAATCGGTATACCTCTTTTCCTTCAACGATCTTTTTATCTAGGAACAACTCTAGTGGGCGAACCCAAATGTTACTTGTTTTGTTTTCGTAGAGAGGGACATAAACAACCATTTCTTCCAAAGTCTCGGAGTGTTTAGCAAGTCCCAATACCAAGTATTTGTTTCCTTTGAAGTGCTGGTAAATTCCGGGTTTAAACTTTCTCATGTAAAATAAAGTAACAAATAGAAGATGAGATTATTTTCGATCTGAACCACCTTAACAAAACTTTAACACAATTTTAACAAACAAGTAGCATCTTATTTATTATAATTACTTTTAAATTACTGGGGTCGTTAACATTTGTCATGAAAGTACTAATATGCGAAGACGACATCGGCATCCAGGACATGATAGAACTACTACTCTCGGATATGGGACATTCGCTTCTGAAGGTAGAAGAACCAGAAGATGTTTTACCCGTACTCAATTCAGCGAAAGTCGATTTAATCATCATGGACTACTGGCTTAGAGACATTAAAGCTGATGTTATAATAAAGAAAGTGAAACAACATTTTCCAACAACACCTATATTGATGATTTCTGCGGTTAACAACTTAGAAGAAATTCAATCGGACTTGCAAGTTAATGACTATCTCAAAAAACCTTTTGATATAACAGATTTCCAAACTAAAGTAACAGCTTTACTAAATGATACCTAAGCTTGTAATAATCGATGATGATCCACGACTAGTAGAGTACTTGCAAGATTTGTTCAAGGAAAGTCAGGAAATGAGTTTGAAAGGTTTTTCTTCAGGAATCGAAGGCTTGAAATACTTAAAAGCCGAAACCCCTAAACTTCTTCTTCTAGATCTGGAGCTTGATGATATTCATGGAACTTCTATTTGTCAGGAAGTCAGAAAGATCCACCCCGATTTACCTATAATCATCTTAACCGGGAACAACTCAAAAGACATGTTGGTTAAGTGTCTCAATATGGGTGCTGATGATTACATCACCAAACCTTTTGATAATGAGGAACTAATCGCCAGAGTAAACAGCAAAATCAAAAAAGATTTTTCTGAAGGAGACCAAAAGATCTTAAAAGCTCAAGACCTTGTTCTGAACACAGATACTCTCGAAGTTAAACAAGGGAAGAAAAATATAGTTCTCACTGGAAAAGAGTTTCAGCTTCTACACTACCTCATGATGAACAAGTACCGTGTTTGTACAAGAGATAAAATTCTTTTCTCAGTTTGGGGTTATTCTGCTGAGGTTGATACTCGCGTTGTAGATGTTCATATTGCGAAACTCAGGAAAAAACTGGAAGAGGGTACGGATCGGAAATATATTCAGTCTTTACGAGGATTTGGTTACAGGATAATTGATGACTAACTTTACTTTTTGTTTTCGAGTTTTTCGATGTTACTTTCCAACTCTAAACATGCCTGACGTGCTTTTTCGAGAAGTTGAGCAGATTTTTCACTATCGTCGGATGTTATCGTAGTTTGAAGCATTTGGAGATAACCGAGAACAACAGTCAGAGAACTTTTACTTTTGTGTAACAGTTCTTTAGTGGTGGGAGTTTTTGACATAATTAATATAATATCATATCCACCAGTTTTAAACATATAAATGCAAAAGTTTTCCAATCAACTTACTCTGCCCTTACGATATTACAAAAACCGTCTGAGACTGAATGTACTTTCTGAGATTTTGTTCGCGATAGTCTCACCTATCGTCTTGACGCTTATCGCAGTATTTATCCTAAAACTTTTAAAACAAGATCTCGGTGACACACAGTACTTACTTTTGATACTTGTTGTGTTTGCCCATGCGATAGTAGGAAAAAAGTTCGCGACCGTCTTCGCAATTTTGTTTACAACCTTTTTCACGCATTACTTTTTGATTGAACCGTCTTGGGGTTTCAATTTACAACAATCTGCGAGTATTATCCAAACTCTGATTTATCTAATCCAAAGTAGTGTGATTGCATACTTCACACTTTTATTCCAGCAAAAAAGTCTTGAACTTAAACAACTTTCATCCAGTCTAGAAATAACTCGAGAGAAATTCCGTTACGCGAGCCAAAAAGTATTTACCCTCTTTTTGATAACTTCTCCTGATGGGACAATTTTAGAGGCAAACAAAGCATATCTTGAGTTATATAAAGAAAATCCAAATGAGCTAATTGGTCAAAAAATATATGAAGTTGCTCCGTGGTCAACACACAAATCTACACAAGAAAAGCTTCAGTCATCTTTAGAATCTTTAACTAGCAGAAAGTCTATTATCTACGATGATCTGTTCGCAATTTCACCAGAAAAAGTTATTGATGTAGAAGTCAACCTCACCCTTATCGAGGGAAAAAGTAAGAATTCGTTTGTCATCGTATCTGCCATTGATGTAACTGACCGAAAGCTTACAGAAAAAATTGCCGAACGTGAACATCTAGTTTATTCTCACCTTCTTAACTCAGATATTGTAGGGATTGTTTTTACCACTTCTGATCGAAAGATCACAAACGCTAACAAAAGATTTTTGAAGTTAATTGGTCACAGTATAAGCGATATCATTCGTAATGAACTTAGTTTGATCTCGCTTGTCCCGGACGTTTACCATCCACATAAGGCAAAAGTTATCAAAAAAATTCTGAAACAGGGTTATGGTGGACCAATCGAAATCGAAATTGCTTCGAAATATGGATCTCTTGTTCCTGTGCTTTTTAGTGGGGTGATCTTCGACCCTATTAAAGAAGTTCTGATGTTTTTGATCGTGGATCTTACAGAACAAAAAAAACTTGAAAAGAAAAAAGATGAATTTATCGGGATAGCAAGCCATGAAATCAAAACCCCATTAACAATTATTAAAGGTTATCTTCAATTAATAAATCAAAAATTAACAACTAATGACTATAAGGATTTCCCTAAATTCATATCTGTGTTGAATCACGAGATAGATAAACTGACCAGCCTCCTCAACGAAATGATGGATCTAAGCAAAATCGAAAATCATAAACTAGTGTTGAAAAAAGAAGAAATAGATATAGTGAGCCTAACTAGACAAGTTTCTGAAGGAATTAAACCAGTTGCTGGTTCTAAGAAAATTATCTTTAACTCTAGTATTGAATCACTTCTCATAAAAGCTGATTCAGAAAGATTAAACCAGGTGATTCTTAATTTACTAACAAACGCACTAAAACATTCGCCGCCAAAAGGAACTATTAACGTGAGAGTTCTTCCGAGCAGGAAAAAAGTGCGAATTGAAGTCCAAGATTTTGGCCAGGGAATTCACCCTGAAAAGATGAAACAGATCTTTGAAAAATTCTTCCAAGTAGATAAAGACGGGCAAAAACTTGAGGGGTTAGGACTAGGTTTGTACATTGCGAAAGAAATCGTAGAAAGACACAATGGAAAAATCGGTGTAGATAGTGTTTACGGGAAAGGAACTACGTTTTACTTCACCTTACCTCTACGATGAATTGTCCGATTTTACGAGAACTTTACCCTCACTTTGCTGTTTCTTAAAGCGAAGGCACTATCATTAATAATGATGGTTATTATCTGAAACCTATGCCTTACCGAAGCAAACGAGAATTACCTAAACAAGTCAGAAACAATATTCCTGAACACGCGCAAGAAATCTTCCAAGATGCGTATAACAACGCTGAAGAATTTTACAGTGATCCTAAAAAACGTAAAGACAAAAACGAATCTGCGGAAGTTGTTGCTTCAAAAGTTGCCTGGAGTGCAGTAAAGAAAGAATACACAAAACAAGGTAACAAGTGGGTTCGTAGAAAATCTTGAAGATCAATTCATTCCCAACATAATCTCTGCCAATCTAAACTGATATTGTCGCAAATAAGGCATTTTCGGGTTTCCGACTACTGCAGAAAAATTTAACAAAAACGTTACATTTCCCTAATTTTTCTTTAATACGAATCAAATACAGTATTACTATGCTAATTTTTAAGAATTAATTATGAGAGCAACTACCTCTAGTCAGCAACAGTTGTTAGTTGAGTACGAAAATATAAAAGACCGTTTTATAAAAAAAACGGGAAGAAAACTGATTTTTAGCGAGCGAGAAACTAGAAAGAAACTTCCTGAAATCAAGGGGAAAACTATCCGAGTTCATGATTGGTTCGAAGACCTTCCTCCTCATAACAGAGTACTAGAAGACTATTACCACTAATCTAATTTTTTAAAAACAAGATATGTATTCAAAAACAGGAAGTTCGAGTTTATCTGTATCCCCTACAAGAAGAAAAATATCAAGAATGCTTTCCACGCTACGAGGGGAGAATTATTACGAAATAACTTTCTCAAAATCTCCCGCACTCAGATACCCTGGTCAAATTAAGTGGGAAGATTTTCTCCGAAACTCAATCAAAAGAAGTTGGTCTTTTTATAGTAATAACGCCAGGTCTTCTCAAAGGTAGCACTCAAGGTTTCAGGATTCCAAGTATCTGTTAGAAAGCATTATGTAGTATTTTGATTTCATCGCGATTACTGTAAAAAGCAGCCCGACAAGTCCCGTGAGAGTGAATACTAGTGCGATTCCTCGATCTGGCCCGGTACCGAACCAGTCACCAATTAGCCCTACTCCAGCACCTGTGGTCATAAACGGAATAAAGATAAACTGTGTTATCGGTCCGATTGCAAAAGCGGTCAATGGTGAAGCAGCTTGTTCCACACTTTGGGCAAATCCGAAAACTCTACCCTGCCTGCTTTTTGGAACCACTTTTTGAATAATTGTTTGCTCTGCAGCTTCGATAAAAGGAACTATCAGGATATACATAAACATACCTACCGACAGCAAAATAATCGAAGACTTCAAGGTAAACACTGTCGACAAAATCCAAATCACAATATTTGCAACAAATAGTGTTTTCAACGGATTTTTCCCAAGTCCCCATTTTGCAATTAGAGCTCCACCAAGTATAAATCCCGTGCTAAGCCCGCCCCACAAAATGCCCCAGGTCTGCACATCCACTAAGGATAGACCGTAGGCATCCATCAACGCCATAAAGACACCGCCTAGAAAGTTGTTTATTGTGGCGAAAAGTATCAACGCCATAAGCCCAGGTACTGCTCTTACTACTTTTACTGTCCCACGTAAGTCAACTTTTTTTATATTTTCTTCTCCTTCTTTATCACCACCCTCAACAACATCTTTCTCTATCTTCACGAATGACATGTGAATTATAGTCAACAAGGTCATCCCTACCGCTAGTATCAAGATATAGAGCATCCCACCGAGAGCTACTAAAAATCCACTTATCACCGAGACAATCAAAAAAGCGACCCCGGTGGCTGTACCAACCAAACCATTTGCTTTGTCACGATTCTCCTCTGGAATCATGATCGTAACAAGTGTCGGAAGAGCTATTGTTCTAAGATTCCCGATAATTACCCCTGCCAGTAGCACAACAACAAAAATCCAAAGTATCGGACTTCCTTGAGATTTGAACTGTTGGGGGTCAGAGAGAAGATACAGAAACAGGCCCAAAGAAAAGATGACCAGTGTAATGATACTTGAAGCCATCATCACGGTTTTCTTTCTGTTGTGATCAACAATACTACCGAACCAAATCCCAGAAGATGCTGAAACAATCATGAAAATTCCGGAAATTACTCCGGTTACCATAACTGACCTAGTTTCGAGATAAGCAAAAAACGTCAACCCGAACCATACAGTCATGTTAGTGACATTGCCAATAACAACATTTAGAAGTATTTGATAGAAAGTTTTCAGTTGAGTTTAATAAGATATAGATTCTCGAAAACAGCACTCAGGTTCAAAAAACGCATTAACAATGATATTACTTGAGGTAAGCAAACGCAAGTTTTATTCGAAATAATCTGAAACTGATTTCAATTTCCTTTTGAAATTTTCTGCTAGCTGTCGACCGCTTTTAGGGCTTATGAGTGCAAGCCCAGGGAAGATAAACATCCAACCAGGCATAATGGGAACGAGAAGTCCTATAATACCAACAAACACTAATATCACTCCTAGGAGAATTTTCATCTAAGTATGGTTGTTTCAACCAATTCTAACATACAACAAAGATCTAGTGCATGATCAGATGAGTATCGTGAAGATATTTCAACAAACTCTATAAAAAGGCCACACGCACGGTGGCGATAGCTTAAAGCTACGATTTCGGATAAACCTTATTTGAACGCATAGTGCAATTCCAAAGGGACAAGTGTAAAGCCTTCTGCATTTCTACATCAACGGCACAAAAACAAATCCGGGGAACTCTTGTTTCTGAAATTGTTCTTCGTTTATACGTTGGTATTTAATTATACTTTCTTTAATCGGAGCAACCATTATCCCTTTGTTTTTGAGCTGTGCTAATAAATCTTTTGATACTTCTGTTGAAGAAGCACCAACAAGAATTTTGTCAAACTTCTCTCCGGGTACACCGAGCTCTCCTTTCTTAGCTAACCTAATTTCAGCATTTTGGAATTTATACTTCGATATATTCTCTTTACCCATTTCAACTAGCTCGGGGATTATCTCAGTTCCGATTATGCTTCCTTCTTCCCCGACTATCTGTGCGAGTAGCGCAGTAGTCCAACCCGAACCTGAACCGACATCAAGGATTTTGTCTCCTCTTTTCGCTTGAAGGAGATCTAGCATAAACGCAACTGTGTATGGTTGTGAGATGGTTTGCCCAAGCAAAGTTGGTAGTGCCGTATCATCATATGCGTGTGCTTGTTGTTCTTTCTTGAGGAATTTTTTGCGGTCAACAGCAAGAAAAGCTTCTTTTGCGAGTTCATCTTTTAGGACACCAAGACCCTGGAGTTCTTCTACCATTTCTTTGTTTGAAGAAGGCATAAGCATATTTGTTTGTTAAAATTCTGCTTCTTCTATCTCGTCCAGTTGTACATCCACGGTCGGCTCTGGCTCTTCTCTCTCTTCCATTTTGTTAAGGAAGGTATCAAACATTCTGAATTTCTTTAGTTTATAAAATTCCTCACTAGCCCGAGAATCCTGATAGACCGAAAGCAAAATTAGAAGTAAAGCAAGAATCCCCCCCATAATAGAAAACAGTACAATCATTGGCAAATAGTCCCACTCCAACTCTTTGAAAGTTAGTTTTCGTCTTTTTGGAGTGGATGAAGATTTACTTTTTTTAGGAGCCATTACAAAGTAGTTAATACTTAATACTAAAATATACTATAAATCCGAGTATAGGGAAAGTTACGTTTTCTTTGGCTCCTAATTGAATCTTTAAGTAAATTCCATCTCCGTATCTTTCACAGAATTAATTAATAAAGAGAGATCTATTCCTCGCAACTTTTTATATTCTCTGAAACTACCGAAGTATTCTTCCAACATCTCTACCAGTTCATCGAATGAGTTAAATACAAACAGTTCTTTGTTGTAGTCGAAAACCGCTTTCGGATTTTTGATTACGTTCTCGATAGTGAACTTAGAAATTTTGATCTCTCCGTTAATTACTTTCTCTAGCTCTCCTTTAGATGACATTATCCCCGCTCCGAACATCATTAATTCTCCATTCTCTCTAATTAATCCAAACTCATAACTAAACCAAGCAAGTCGCTTTATAGCTTCTTTCTGTTCCAGAGTTGTTGAAGCAAAGTATGCAGGAGCAAACAACTCAATCAATTCCATATACTCTGGCACCATCAAAAAGGGAATATGCCCGAACAAATCATGGAAAAGATCTGGTTCAGGCGTAAATTCTATTTCGTCAAGTGAACGCAGGAAATTAGTGACAATAAATTCTTTCTGTGCGAGATGTTCATACCACGACTCGGTAGACATGTACCGTACATCTGTTCTCACAACTTTCCAATTTTTAACTGGGGTGATTTGAGAATTAAGCTCTTTAAGAGTTGGGATTTCTCTTTCATTAAGACCCAGCTTCTCAATACCTTCACGATACATCGAGCAAGCGTATTTTCGAACATTCTCAATTTGTCCATTAAATAAAATCTCCCACACTTTGTTTTCTTCTTTACCGAAATTCATAGAAGTAAACTAAATAAATAAAAAAACCCGCTTTCGCGGGTAAATAATCAACAAGACGTACTAGGATTACCCCGCGAATGCGTAGTAATAATAGTAGTTGTTGTTTGTTAGATTAACTGTCATCAGGATATTAAACTTAAACGATTCTACCCTTTTAGATCATAAATTACAAATTTGCGTTATAAATGCTTTAAGAATTAACCTGTAGGCTCTATAATTCAATTTTGTTTTAACTGATTTGGATAGTGAACCTTTTCTTCCCAGAGATATCGATCGTAGAAGTTTTCTTCTGAGTATTCTTGCAACATCCGCCCTTGGTGCAACTTTAGGATTTGGGATATTAACCGGAAGGGAAACATTACAAAATAAAAATCTCTATAATCCAGCAAATCCAGAGATATTAATTAAAAAGTTACCAAAACCAGATGGTTTCCCACCTACCGCGGTCGTACACTTAACAGATATTCATTTTGACTCTAATCTTCACTCTCCAGTAAATCCGAATACTCTTCCGCTAGCGATAGCTAAAGTTAAATATGCTTTAGAAGCATTGGGGTTTGGTCCAGGAAACACATTTGTCACCTGTACTGGAGATTGGGTAAATTCACCTCATAAGGTAGAAGAACTAGACGAGAAAATCATCCGAAAATTTCGAAGTCCTGCAGGCTCAGACCTTACCCTATTTCCCCAAGCCTTAAGAACGATTCTGTCAATCCCAGCTTTAGCGTACTACGGTGTTCTAGGTAATCATGATGTCAAAAATCCAGACTCTCGTGATATTCGTAAAATTATTGGGAATTATGGGATACAACTAATTGATGAAGACCCTTTCCAAATATATAGGATCCCTAGTATGCCAGTATCATTTATTGGAAGTCCCGACTACACTACAAATTCAGACTGGTATCAAAATGATTCGAATCCCGAGTTACAGAGCAGAGTTATCAAGGGTTTACGTGGAGAAGGAAATCTAATGCTCTTAACTCACAGCCCCATAGCCTTCGATCCCGCTTTCTCCCGAGCACCAAAGCATATATATGATGTGGACATCCTCTGTGGACATACGCATGGGGGGAACTTCAGAAACTATACGCTTTCCGATAAAGCAAAGAGATATTTAGCTCTAAAGAAACTAGGATATAGATCACCTTTAGTTGACGGTGACTATGTAATTAAAGGAAATCGCATAAGAATCTCTGCAGGAATAGGATCTCATCCATTCACGCCTAAACGTGAAGTCCCCGCAGGAATAACCTTATATATAATTGTTTAATATCAAACATCCTCCAAATCTTTTGTCAGACTCTTTCTAGATTTATCCGTCACAACCAGTGATGCCCAGAAACCTCCCATCATAACTAGAAGACCGAGAACCACCATCATAGTGTCAAAATATCGTTGGCTAATATTTGCTATTTGCCCTACAAACAATATCGAAACAGCGATGAAAATACTGTTTATCATGTCATAAAGTGCATACACTCTCGCTTCTCTGCCTGCTTCAAGATTTGTCGCAAACAGTTTCCTCCAAGGATTTATATTCATCGCAACTCCGAGACTGAAGATAATCTGAAGCACATAATACTGTCCAGCAGAAGTTATTGCGGGGTAAAATAGAAACGGTAAACCCATCAGAGTACATCCAATCGACAAAACGAGAATCTCATCTCGGTCGCTTTTTATTCTGTCTAGTACTTTACTTATCGGAATCTGCAAAAAACCACGAATTACGTAATAGATAAATCCCCCGACACCTATTATCTTAACAATATCTTCACCAAGCTTTCCTTCTAGGTAGATCCCCGATAACGTTGAAATGATAAGGTAAAATCCCCATGTAAAAACATCTGAAAATGTTAAAAGCCAGAATGTTTTGCTAAATAGAAGTTTTCGAAACAGATAGTGTTTGATATACGGCATATTTTAAGAAAATATAAAGAATCCCATTATAACCAGAAAACAATTTAAAGGCTATTAAACCCTTCAATCTGCTCAATTTCCATCTTGTCGGTAACAGTCTGAGCTTCTATTGATTGTTATTTTAGATAAATTATTAAATAATATGACTATGGAAAATCTAAGAACAAATGTAATGTTACTTATAAAATCTATCTCCCCGATGGAGATTTTGACCAGAGTGTTTTTGTTAGTGGTTAAAACAGTAATGCTGCTGGTGTTTGTAACGCTGCTTGTGATAACAGTTGTTAATTATCAAATATTTATTATTTTGAATTCCTCCCTTTCAATTCTGTTCAATTATATCAACCAACACCAGTTACCTTTCCGATTGTAAATTTTTGTTTACTTTTCTTTGAAAATTGTATACGCTATATGATGTATCTCAAAATTTATCTGCCATGAAAAAATTAATACTGTCACTATTTCTCTCTTTAACTTTTCTGATCGCAAGCACTGGTAGTGCATATGCGGTCTCACTTTCTCCATCGAGTGGAACCTTTCCTGTCACCGGAAACAAAACCATCAACATTGTTGCTACAAACTCATCTACTGCAATAAAGCTAAGACTAGTAGTAACAAACGCCAGAGTCGTGAGCTACAGTGCACCAACAGGATCTTTCTTGACGATTGGAGTTTGTGATGCAGAAGGTGGCACCCACAGATCAGTAAGCGCAACAAAATATGAGGTTTGTGTTGATATCGCAAGTACTGGTTCTCCTGTTTCAAACGGATCTTCACTTGGTACTCTTACTCTTGCAAGTTTGAGTGGTGCCGGAGGAGACTTTACTATTGAAGGTGGCCCACAAAATGGTTATAGCACAACAGATGGTTTTCAGGCTGTCTCTGGAGTGCTTGGAAGTTATACTTTTGGTAGCACAACAACCGCTGATGCTGGAAACAGGGTAACTACTCTTCCTAACACAGCAATCTCTGATTACATGCCAGGCCGAGGTCTACTCGGAGGAGCTATCTTGCTCTCTGGTTTTGTAAGTCTTGCAGTTGCAATAAAGATATTCCTTCTGGATAAGAGGAAAGAGATTTTTTAATTTACGCATTAGATGACTAGTGCCCCAAACATAACTCTTACACCCGAAAAGGAACAACCAAAGCCTCCTAGCATAAAAGAAACTTTAATGAATCCGAGATATATGCTATTCGGGTTAATATTTAGTGCAGTTATCAATATTGTTCTTCTGGTTTCACTAATAATAGTTGCATCGAATTCAGGGACAAGAACCGCAACGAATGCTCCAGTAACCTCGATACAACCTTCTAACACTCCTGCTGTTACAGCGAAACCTAGTCCACGACCCACATTTACTCCAAATGAAACACTTCTAGAATTTCAAGAGTGTTTTCATAATTGTAGTGTTGAGGAGTTGTTAAACAGAACTCGATCGAAAGCACTCACCTACTCTAATTTCAAAGCAAATATTTTTTATCAAGATAATCAGAATAAACAGTGTTATGGGAATTATCTAGAATCAAGCAACGAATTTCGTGAGTTTAACTCATATAGATTCCAAGATTGTCCAGACGGCTACCTATCAAGACTGCCTCAAACCTCAATCCAGATTACTGATAATATTTATTATCTAAACAATTCTGGGAACTGGGATTTAGATAGTAAGCCAAGAATCTCACAGACAAAACTTATTCGGGTCATAGACGAAGTTATTCCTCAACAAGAGAAAGAATTCGCAGAAGTTGAGGGTAAAAACCAAAAGAAAATCGTTACAACAAGCAAAACCGTAAACGATGTAAATCAATTAGTGACAAAAACAGCGAACCTAGTTGTTTCTGAATATCTAGATGTACTATCTTACGAGATTGAAGTCACCAATATCTCCAAAGAAACCGGATACTTCTTTGGCTTTGGCGAGGCAAATATAATACAAGCCCCTATCTGATCAATCGATAAACTATCCGTAGTTAATATCCTTCTTTCGTCGTCCTCTTTTAGCAGGCTTTTTCGTCAGGATTTTAACTTCCATATTTGACATAATCGGTCCAAGTTCGCGAATTTTTGCTTCTGGGAAGACAAATTTAAATGCTCCTGACTGGAGGAATCTCTCGAGATGGTCATCATTTAAGACGATTTCGTTTGCCCCGATATAAACCGGAACTGTTGTGGAATTTATCTTTTCTATTACCTCCACCAAAAACTCTGCAATTTCGGGAGAAAGCTTGTAGCGATCTTCCCCTGCAAGGTTACAAAGGAGTTTATCTAAGTCTAGAACCACTCCATCAACACCTTCGTCAATAATTTTTTGGACTGAAATTACTGCAAGAGGAGAAACAATTTCACAGATGACATTAAAGGTTGCCGATCGTCTAAGACCATTTGCAGTTATCAACTTTTTCATGCTTATGAGTTCCTTTTCGTTTTTGATATCAGGAAGGATAATCGACACGTTTTTCATATTCAGTTTGTTTCGGAGTTGTTTAACAACATCTAGTTGTATTTCGAGAACTCCATCCTCTTCTAATGTGGATTTTGAAGTTTCTTCAATATCACAAACAACTAAGACACTCTCAGATTCGTCATACTGTGACAAATATTGTGAACAAAACCCTACAAATCTACGCTGGAGTGGTTTATTTCTTCTAAGCTCATAGACATCAATATCTAGGCTTCTGGCAATATTTGATAACTTGAAACAGACTCCTTTTGTTTTTTCAAGTACGAGTGGGTTCTCAAGATTTATGTTTTGCCAGTATTCACATCCGCTTTCCTGGAATTTTAATAAATCTTTGTACTCAGGAGATTTCAGATACCACTCATCATCTATTTGTCTAGCTATTTCTTTTGTTTCCACCAGAGGATTCTCAACTTTTTGTTCAGGAAAGTTAACCTCCATAGGTTTCTCTATGGTTGGAGTAACAGGAACTTTTTGTTCAGGAAGCCATTCACTTTGTTTTGGTGCTTCTGTTACCACCGGTCTGAATATTCCACTCGAAACAGGTCGTTGCATGGTTAACTTGATCTCTTTTGCATTAACAGTATCTGGTCGGAATGTGTCGACCACTTTTTCTGCAACAGGAGTAACAACAGGTATGTAACCTGCACCAAGATAAATATGTCCTGAGTCAGTGTCTATCGTGACGATCTCGTTTTCAAGAAGAAGGTTCGACGCATCAGTCGCACCCGAAATCGTGGGGATTTGAAGATCTTGATCAACGGGGTTCTCGACAATTAGTCCTCGGTACTGAACTTGTTTAACTTTCATGTTTTTTAGAGGTTTTTTCATCACCAAGATATTCACTCCTTTCACTTTATCCAGATCAGCCGATGATCTAATTTGCTTTATTCTGCCGTAGATAATTCCCCTAGAGTTCCCTTGACCTGAAAGAATTCTTGTTAGACGATCAATTGGCTGAAGTTGAAAATTCTCTGTTAATGGATTTGAGATTACTGCTGGAGGAGCTTTAACTTCATTTGTCGTTTTGGCAACACTCAAGGTTTTTCTTGCTTCCAAAATTTCTTGTTCTCTTAGCCTGGTAAGATTCGTAAAAGTAAACTTTCCAGCTTGAAACTGCCAATCCACTTTGAGTTCATTTCTGAAATGATTTTTCAGGTTTGAAGAAATTTTAGCCAGAGTAACAATTTGGATATCATTTAACTTCTGTTCTTTTT
The DNA here is from genome assembly GCA_964653475.1 of uncultured Candidatus Saccharibacteria bacterium. Taxonomy (GTDB): domain Bacteria; phylum Patescibacteriota; class Dojkabacteria; order B142; family OLB20; genus JAJTYI01. The sequence continues at coordinate 14,351 of CAZZFI010000010.1, forward strand.
GTCTAGATGGAGATATTTGCAGTTTTTGCAATTTAGAATTTTTCAAAACTAACATCCATCCTTGTTTGTTAACAGTTTTCCCAAGTAGTTGTTCTGTACTTCTTTGATATAGATATCTATCGGAAAAGTCTTCCTTCCAAACAACTTCGTGTCCGATTCCGTAAATTGATCTCAATTCTATAATGTCGGGATTTGCGTTTTCAACACTCAAAGTATAGGCAGTCCCTGAAATTTCAGGTTGTACGAACTTATTCACGACAACAGCAGTAGAGATTATTCCTTTGTATTTTGTTTTAACGCGATATTCTAATACTTCGGGAGTAAATAGTTGTAGCCAAACAGATTTAAGCTTTATCAAGAAATCTTCAAAACCTTCTACTGCTATCAATTGCTTTTCAGCATTGAACATGGATTCTTTCAACTGAGGGTTAAGCGCAGAAGGAAATAGTTGCAAGGTAACATTCTTGTCTACAACCAAAAGATTGTGTGCACGATAGAGCATCTCTAATATCAAATTCGGGAAACTTCCTTTTGCTATCAAGTTTTTTATCAAAACATGTGCCCTTTTGGGGCTGATCTGGCCACGCATAAGATGAGCGTTTATGTTGGTTATTTCTGGAATCAAGTTGTTCGCAAAAAGGAAATCATCGAAGACTTTACTTGTCACAACAAAACCGCTTGGTGTTGGAGCCCCAATTTTAGCAAGTGAAGATAAATTCAGGGCCCTCTCTCCTGCGAGTTCAAGTTCACTTTCTGAAATACGCGAAGTGTTTAGTATGTAGCTTTTGGAACCTGTTGGTTCTTTCATTTTTCTTGAGTTTTCAATTTGACTTTATATTTCTTCTCAGAATAATCGAAGTATCTAGCGAAAGAAATCAAAACAAAACCCGCAACAACCGAAACTACCGCTCCCCCCGCATATCCCATTCCTCCTTCTTTTTTTCGAACTGAACCGATACCTAGAACAGATTGTTTTTCTTTTGTGTTAACAGCTTTTCTATTAAGTTGACTTGTTATATATCCTGTTTGTGTACTTGGAGAATCGAAGTTCCTGAATGCAAATCCTTCTGAACTTATGTAAAGCAGATCTGTATCAAAATCTATAAGACTGCTTTCGGCACCTAAAACTCCCCATACCATTCTTTCTGGAGGAACATTTCTAAAATAATCGTGACCGCTTAGATCTTCTAAATATGGATCTACTTCTTTCCAAGTGAATCTTTGACCATCTCTTTCTTGATACATATTCCAAAAGTGCCAGTAATATTTTCCGTCAGGATATCTGGCTATTCCGTATACAATCTGAGTGGGGATATCCTTTGAAGAGAAGACTGCAGACAACGTGTTTGCGTAGTCTAGATCATTTTGTGTTTGTTTGTTCAGTGTTTCTCCAACAGTTTCGCGTGACCACTGCGAAATGTTTTTTGATGGTTGCAACCTCGACAGCACAATCTGATAAAGCTTCGCAGGATCTTCTGTCAAAAGTCCCTGCATTCGGTTTACTCCTTCAAAATAACTACTGACTACTACTTCATCTGAGAGAGTCAAAGTCTCTTTAGATATAACAGCAAGTTGCTTATGCTCAAAATATTTTTTTAAATTTACTTGTGAGCGAGTGTAACCATTTCCAGAAGTTAGGGTGATTGAATCTTGATCCCCAACTAAGTAGTGCCAACCTTGAAGAGGAACATTCAACACTTCTCTTCCAAGATTTTTTGTTAATTCGTCTATGACAATCTCAGTTTCCTTGAGGGTATAGTCCCCAGTATAAATCCTAATTGGCTTATCCACGCTCTCAAAAACCAGTCCTCTCCTTGTATCGAACGCATGGCTAGCATCGATTCCTTGCGAACTGTAAATAACATCTTCCCACTCAATCGGATAATTAAACTTCACGGCGTATGTTGAAGATTCTTCTTCAACATTAAACTTTGGCCACATAAAAGTATGAACACTTCCTCTGTCTTCAACGAATTTTGGTAACTCATATTTAATATTAAGAACTTTTTGTTCTCTGTAGTCGAGAGGGTCTGAGGAGAAATCAACCCAGAGACGTCTATTCTCTATAGATGCAGGAAGTTTTTCTCCAGAAGATTCAACTTGTAGGGATTTCACTTCCGAAAATGGAATATCCATACTAAGTGAGCTCGAAAGAAATTCGTCAGATTTGTTAATAACAGTTACATTTTGCTTGACTACTGCAGTTAGATCCTCAGTTAAAGTAATATCTAATTCCATTTTCAGATCATATTCGAGCGCTTCTACAGGAGATAAAGCAAAAACGAAAGTTACAACCGCAAGAACGGGGAATACCACGATCCTTAAAAATTTCAAACTATTCATTGATAAGAAATATTACTTACCTATTATCTACATACTTAGAAAGTCGGGTCAATGTTTCTTTTTTCCCGAAAATCTCTAGCATTTCGTATAAAGGTGGAGTAGCAGGCGAATTTGTCAAAGCTAGCCTCAGAGTCATAAAAACTTTTCCAGCACCCAGTCCTAATTGTTCGGCTAGTCCACGCATAAACTGTTCCCATTCATCATGACCCCAATCAGATAAATCTTCTGTTTTTCTTTCGAGTTCTGTCCTGAAAGAAGTTAAGATTTGTTGTATCTCACTCTCTGATAAGTTTTTTGTGTGTTTGTGTTCAGAAAAATCTGCCTTTTCACTATCAAAATAGAAAACTTTAATTGCCTGATCTAGCTCAGAGAATAATTTGATGCGATCTTTCACGAGTTTCAGAACTTTGTGTAGATAAGTTTCTCCTCTTTCAGAAACCTTCGCTCGTAATTCTTTATCACCACCATA
>CAZZFI010000011.1:0-16216 GCA_964653475.1 uncultured Candidatus Saccharibacteria bacterium
AGGCGGGCTTCTTATTTCCCCGACGACAACATACTCTTAGTATATGTGAAATAAAGGAATCCAAACAGTAGTGTTTGGGGTTTTAGGAAGAAACTTCGTATATGACTCTACCCTCTCTTAATACTTCTTCAAGGAAGCTTTCTCCCTCTTCTTCTGTCATAACTTTGAACTCTTCTGGCGTATAAACAATCGGCTCTATGATCGGCTCACTATGTTTTGTTGCATTTCGAGCTTTGTGGATCCTCTCTACGAACGTGAGGTCTGTGTTCGCAATGACAAGTATATCCATGGTAGAAAGCTTGGTTACATTTTCTTCTCTTGCAAATCGTCCAAACAATACAATCTTCTCTGGACTAAATTCTTTAACCAATTGATCTACAATCTGGTTTAGGCGAGCGTCAATTTCTGCTTTGGTAAAGACTTCTTGATATTCAAGTTCACCCACGTGTACTTCCATCGGATGAGAGAGAATATTCGAAACTTTCTGCATAAAATCTGTAGCTTGAACAAGGGCTTTATCTGCTTCCTCTTTTGTTATAATTTCGTGTGGAGTTTTGTTTTTGCCTGGCAGAAGAAACGGATATCTTGATATAAAAGTAAATGACTCAAGAAATCTAAATTCGAACTTAGTGTTTTTGAACTCGTTATTTACTCTATTACAAATCCCTATTAATGTTTGTAGTTTGTGGATTTTTGGTGGGTTCACTCCAGAATAGACAATCACTGCCTTGAGCGACTTCTCAACTGCTTGAACAGCTTGAAATGTTGACCACTCGAAGTATCCATTTTCTAAGCTTACTCGCGAGGCAGAAAGGTCGAACCCTCCTTGTTTAAACCAGACTAAATATCTTTCTGTATGGAATGATTTATCGTTGCTCAAGATATGAGATCGTCATAATTACCAATTAGCAACACATGTCTCTGTAGGATTATGTTTGTTATAAATGGATCTCTTCTCTTCTTTTTCAAGAAGAATTCTCTGTCCGTCATAACTGTGTAGTAGATTTCATATTCTAATTTTTTCTCCATCTCTTCTACAATCTGGCTCAGTTTGGGTAGGTCTACATTTCCAATCAAAATAAGGTCTATCTTCTGACTCCCCGAATGCTTTTGTTTCAAGTAGTCATCTGTGAGCAATGCAAATTTAACTTGTCCAATCTCGGGAGCTTCTTTAATAATTCTAGCTCCAAGACCAAAACTTTTGTGGAGAATACTTTGAAGTTCGTGATAAAAAGGGTTTTCTTTGTTTGATTGGAAGAATTTTTTAGAAACTTCGTCTTCTGATTTTACAATTCCAATCTCTTCTAGACGTACAAGTTCTCTGCGAACTGCGTTTATTTCTTCTTCTATCTCTCGAACCAAACCTCTCATATGAATCCTTGCGTCCGGATTGAGCATGAAATACTTCAAGACTTTTATTCTGACTTTTGATACAAAAAGATATTCTAGTAACTTCTCTCCCATGAATACGAACTAGAGTTAAATTTTAGATTTTGTTTTTACTTCTTGATAAATCTCTTTTCTAAGTTTGGAATCGTTTTTTAGAAGTTCTTTAACTGAGTCTTTTCCTTGACCAAGTTGGTTTTCACCTTTTCGGAACCAAGCTCCAGCCTTTTCGATCACACCGAATTGAGTTGCGGCATCTACAAGAGAACTGATTTTGTCGATTCCGTTTGGATAGATGATATCAAACTCGGCTTCTTTGAAAGGGGGAGCCATTTTGTTTTTTACTACCTTTACTCTCACTACATGACCTTTTACATCGTCTAGTTTTCCAATTTTTTCTTTCCTTCTTATATCAAGTCTAACTGATGAATAGAATTTCAGTGCATTTCCTCCGGTTGTTGTTTCCGGATTTCCAAACATGACTCCGATTTTCATTCTGAGTTGATTGATGAAAATGACTGTTGTGCCTGTTTTCGAAGCAATCGCGGTAACTTTACGCAATGCCTGACTCATAAGCCTTGCTTGTAAACCCATGTGTGAGTCTCCCATTTCTCCTTCGATTTCAGCGCGTGGAGTAAGTGCCGCAACAGAGTCCACAACAATTACGCCGACTGTTCCGGATCGGATTAGAGTTTCGAGAATTTCTAAAGCTTGTTCTCCGTAATCTGGCTGAGAGATAAGTAGATTGTCTAGATCAATACCTATGTTCCTTGCATACTCCGCATCAAATGCATGCTCTGCATCGATAAACGCAGCAGTTTCACCTTTTGCTTGAGCCTCGGCAATGATGTGCATAGCCAGGGTTGTTTTTCCAGATGATTCCGGTCCGTAGATTTCCACAATTCTTCCTTTTGGAACTCCACCGATACCAAGTGCTATATCTAAAGACAAAGCTCCTGTTGAGATAACATCTATGTCAGTTCTAGCTTTATCGCTGAACTTCATGATAGAGCCTTTTCCAAATTGCTTCTCAATCTGGGAAATAGCAGCATTTAATGCTTGAGTTTTTCCTGAGTCCGGGGATTTTGGTGATTCTTTGGTTGAGTTTTTTTCTTCGTTTTTTGCCATGAGTGCAACTTAATAAATAAACTTCGGGATAATAAACATCAATCCAGGCAGTTAAGATTGAATAAAGATTTTACTCAATTTAACAAAAAACCCCCGGTATTGTCAATTATCCATAGTTATTACAATAATAATATGCAGTTATGAAGAATCTGTGAAGTTTATATTACTTTTGTATACTGTGCAGAAATCCAACCTTGTCCGTTCTCTCCTGTGTCGACTTTTACCCAGGAACCTTGTCTCTCGAGCACTAGGAACCTTTGTCCTGGAGATATCCTTGTAACTGCTCGGCTCGATGCATTTGCAGATTCACGGACATTCAGATATCCAACAGGGGTGGAAGTACTCTCTACAATTTCTTCTTTTATGTCATTAACTGTTACCTCTAGATCAAACTCGCTTTTTGCGTACTTCTCTCCGAGAATATTTACCAAAGCAAATTTTTCTGTTTGTTTGCCTTCATAAAGAGGGATTCCTATTTTTACCTGGAATGTTTTAGACTCACCAGGACGGATACTGCTTCCTTCAGTCATTACCTTAGCTTGTTTGGGACCCAGCCAAACCCCGTTTATAAAGAATTTACTAAACTCTTCTGCTCCTTCTTTTGTCATCAAAGGCTCAAAATCCGTCCCCTCGTAAAGCGAAATCGAGCTGTTGTTTTTTATAGTAATATCTGCAACTACCTGTTCTTTATAATTTGCAGGCTTTTCTGGAGATTTCACGCTCGTAACCTCAAGTTCAAACTTGAATTTCGCGGGATCATAGAGAGATGCCATTTCTTCTACCATTCCTTTAAGCGACCTGTCCCATCTTCCAGCGATTATATCTGTCACAGCCACGATCTGTTGTCGGTCGGTGACTTGATAATTCAGGCTTTTAACAGATACATTTTCAAGTTTAATTCGGTTTCTGTTGGCAATATCGATGACCAGGGTGCTTATTGTGTTTCGCGCAACAGGAGTAAAATCAGATTCATCATCTCCTGGCAAATATGCTATTATCACTGGTCGTTCTTGAGAGTCTTTTATAGCAAATCTCTGTTCTTCCCCTTTCTCGTTACCCTGGATAATCTCACCATCTTTTGTTATTAAATAATGAAACAAGAAATCTCCCTGGTTTAGTCTAAACGCCTGGTAATAATAAATTCCTTTATTCCAGTCTGCCGTGGTTACAAATTCATCAAAATCTAGTTTCAGCGGGACAATGTAAATACTATCTGGAGGTGCTAAGTTTTCTTTTTGTTCTTCAGGATGTTTTGGAAACCTCAAAGCTTCTCTTGTTTGGTCAACTATCACTGCGGAAATAGTTCCGTGAAAGAGTGTGACGACTCCTATCAGCGTACCAAAGAGAACAAGAGACTTGTTTTTATTCCAGTTTCTAAACACTTGAGATGAGCAGAATTAACCCTAGTTTCGGTTCTATTTTACCCTGCTTAACTTTAAAATCCAAGTTAGTTATCTTTGAGAAAAGTACTTTTAAAAATGGAGCTTGGAATTTCGATAAATTTCTTTTCAAAACTGTGATAGTGTACGGATGAACTCCGAAATCATTCTTCATGGATTCTTCTGATACTACTCCAGATTTCAGCCAGTAAAGCATTTTTATTTGTTTAGAGAGCATTGCACACAGATACGGAAAATCTGAGTCGGTTTTGTAAATCACCTCTAAAATTTTTAATGCTCGTTTCTTATCTCTGCTTGTCAAAGCATCCATCAAATCCCAAATCACGGCTTCGCTATTTTCTGTGAGTATTTCTAAATCTTTGCTTTCGACCTTGCTTCTACCCTCTGAACTGATTAAAAGAGTCATTTTTTGGAGCTCGTTTTCCAATAGGTTTTGGTCACTACCTACTCTCGAAATAATCTTTTTGGTTAAAGAATTATCAATCGAAATTTTTTGTTTTCTTAATTCTCCAACAATCCATTTTATGAGCTCTGCTTCGCTTACAGCCTTTGTTTCAATAACTTTACCGAATTTTTTGATAACTTTATAAAGCTTTGTTCTTGCATCAAATTTTCCTGTTTCAAAAAGTATCAGACCAATATTTCCTTCATTTTTTTCGACATATTCTGCAAGTTCATTAAAAAGACCTTTTCGTCTGTTTTTTGATAAGTTTTTGAGTATGGTCAATTTTTGTTCAGTTGCGAAAAGTGAAAGGTTGTCTGTAGAAAAAATTAGTTCGCTTAAAGATTTTGCTTCATCGGCAAAGATGATCTGAGAGTCTGAGGATTTGGATAATTTTTCTAACTCTTGTTTTGCAAGGTAGCTGTTTTCCCCATGAATAAGAGTAATCATGGTTTAATTTTCTTGTAAAAAGGTAGTTTCTTTACGTTTCTTTTTAGAAACCTCAAAAAGACGTTTACTTCTTCAATCTTGAATAACTTACAAAGCAACAAGTAGGCAATAAACGCCACAAATGCAGTTGTGAAAGTTAGAATCATAAGTTGGACAGTTCGGTCTGTTTGCAAAACCCCTTCCCACAACTTTGCCATCCCGTAAGCCACCACTCCCATCACAATCGCCACCCAAGCCTTCAAGAACATTTCTTTAAGCAAAACTCGTAAGTTTGTTATCACTTTTTTGTATCTCAAGATAAATAGTAGGAGGAAAAACTCTGCACTAAAAACAAGACTCGAGCTCAAAGCAAGCCCTCCTACTCCCGCAGGTCCATCAGATTTTGCGAAAAAATAAGAAGGATTAAAAGTTATATCTGTGATTGAGAAAACATAAAAATGACTGAGATAGTTTGTTAACAAAATTCCACTGGCCACTCCAAAGATCAAAACAAAAACACTGGAAATAAATGGAGTCACAGAATCATGAACTGCGAAATAAACCCTAAAAATCGTGGTTCGAAGTGTTTCTAAACTAATTCCTAAAGCAAAGAACATCAAAACCCATGATACTTGAAGTGTATCTGTCCAGGTGAATTTTCCCCCAAGGATACCATAAACTAATCTAACAATCGGAACTCTTAGTACGATAAACAAAACACTAACCGGAATTGCTAAAAACAGAACCTGATTTATAATTTTCTTCACGAGTAATTCGAACTCCTCTTTTTGACCATTTGACCAGAGTTTCGATAATGAAGGAAAAGAGGCTATCGCGTATGAAGTTCCAAAAAGATTTAGAGGAATTGCAGTAAGTCGGACTGCGTACGAATAAGTAGAAAGCGATCCCACAGTAAGACTAAAAGAAATAAAACTGTCTGCAATTCTTGCTAACTCTTCTACGCTCAAACCAAGTACTCGCGGAATCCCCAGCCTAATCGCCTGAACTACGTTTTTGTCTTTTAGGTTGAAATACATTAATTTATATCCAATTTTTAGTTTTCTCCACAACGGAATTTGTATTCCAAGATGAAGAATTGCTCCTATTAGAGTTCCCCATACTAACGCCCATATTTCTTCATCTAGAAAAGGTACAAAAACAACAAGTCCTAGAATTCTTCCTAAGTTATAAAACAGAGGAGCTAGTTGCGGAACAATAAATCTTTGATGGATATTTAAACCAGAAGATATAAATGCACTTGCTCCCAAAATCACCTGAGGAAGCAGAAGTGCTCTCATCATAGAGACAACTTTATCAATATCTTCAGGAGAAAGATCATTTGTGGATCTCAAAAGTTCCATTCCAAAAGGAATAGTGTATTTTGCAAAAACCATCACCACGAGAGAGATAACTGCAAAAAGTAGCATCCCTAAATTCATGATAGAGCTAAAAGACTCTGAGAATTTCTCAGCTCCGTCTTTATCTTTTACTTTTACAAGAACAGGTATGATTGAGCCGGAAATCGCTCCAAGAAGTATTACGTTTGTGACAGTTTCAGGGATAACAGAGGCCAAATAGAACAAGTCTGTATCTCCGCTCGCTCCAAACTTGGATGCCATCATGGAAAGGAATACCATTCCAACAATTTTGGTAGCGAAAAGAAGAACCATCAGCATTGCTGCTGCAGAGATGATCTCGTTTTGCTCACGAGTCAGAATATTTCTGAACGAAGACAAGGTCTTCTTAACCATTGTTCCTTTCTAAATTATTTAACTTTAGTTTAGACCCTTCATCGAGAAACTGATCCTGCCATTTTCAAGTTTGATGATCTTAACGTTGACTTCATCCCCTTCTTTAACGATAGCTCCTGGATCTGACACGAATTCATTACTCATTTCGGATTTGTGAACTAGACCAGAGATATTTCCCGAAACATCTACGAATGCTCCATAATCTTTGACCGATGCAACAACACCTTTATAAACTTTTCCAAGTTCTGGTTCTTCGATAATTCCCTCTACCATTAATTTCGCTAATTTCCTTTGATCCTCATCCATAGAGGTTATTGTCACAGTTCCATCGTCTTGAATATCAATCTCAACATCTCCACCAGCTTTTTCAATTATACCTTTAATTGTTTTACCTCCGGGACCAATTAACTCCCCGATTTTTTCTTCTTTAACTTTCAGAACTTCAACTTTAGGAGCGTACTGGCTGACGTGATCTCTTGGTTTATCTATAACTTTAGTCATAGCCTCTAAAATTTCAAGTCTTGCCTCTTTTGATTTTGCGAATGCATTTTTCAAAACCTCGACTGGAATTCCTCTGAGCTTGTTATCTAATTGGATTGCTGTAATTCCCTTTGTTGTTCCTGTAACTTTGAAATCCATATCTCCATAAAAATCTTCAACATCTTCTAAATCTACAATCAGTTTATAATTTTTCTCATCTTCGTCAGTTACAAGTCCAACCGAGACTCCTCCAACTGGAGCTTTTATTGCGACGCCTGCATCCATCAATGCAAGAGTAGTTCCGCAAGTGGCAGCCATGGAGCTTGATCCCTGTTGCGAAAGAATTTCAGATACCACTCTCAAAGTGTAAGGGAATTTATCAACTGGTGGAATCATTTTTAGCAATGCGTTTTCACCGATATTTCCGTGTCCAACTTCTCTTCTGCCAGGAATGTAGTTAAATCTTCCTGCGAGTCCGAGTGAATAGTTTGGTCCGTTGTAGTGGTGCATCCATCTTTTTGCGTCTTCTCCCTCAAAACTTTCAAGTTGTTGAACTAGTCTTGTAGAACCGAGGGTGACAATTGACAGACATTGAGTCATCCCTCTTTGGAAGATTGCAGAACCATGAACTCTTGGTAAAACGCCAACTTCGATATGAAGCGGTCTGATTTCGTTCAATGTTCTTCCAGAAACTCTTTTTTCTTCTTTCAAAATCAAGCTTCTTACGTGTTTTTTCGCAACATAATCCAATGCACTTCCAATACTTCCTTCGTCCCAGCCCTCCTCTTCCAGATGTTTCTCAACAACCTCGGTTTTGATCTCTTGCATCAAAGCATCTCTGTTCTCTTTTTGTACCAAAGCTCTTTCAAGTTTTTCTTTATAGTTTTTTTCAATATCAGAGATAATCTCAGCGTTTGGTTTTTGATCAATAAACTCTGGTCTTTCTTTTCCAATTTCTTTTATGATCTCGTTTTGAACATCTAGCAATACTTGCATCTGTGCAATTGAGAAGTCTAAAAGTTCGTTCATCCTATCTTCCGGAAATTCATCTCCGAAACCTTCAATATTCAGAATTCTTTTCCCTTCTCGTGCTGAAACAATAAACTCAGAGTCGAACTCCTCAATATCGGTAACATTTGAAGGATTCAACACAAACTCTCCGTCTTTTACTCCGACAATCACGCTAGAAGCTGGTCCCATAAAAGGAACATCTGAGTTCATAAGAGCGAGAGAAGCAGATGTAACTGCTAAAGTTTCAGGATCATGAATTCCGTCATAAGCTAAAACTGTAACTGTTACGCTAACTTCGTTTTTAAAACCATGTGGAAAAAGTGATCGAATCGAGTGGTCGATTTGTCTTGCTTTCAAAACGGCATCATCACTTGGCCACCTTTCTCTTTTTTGAAATTTTGATCCAGAAATTCTACCACCTGCATAAAATTTTTCGATGTATTCTATCGCTAGAGGGAAATAGTCCAGATTAGTATTTTCTTTTCCCATGGTGACAATTGCCAACACGACAGTTTCACCTAGCTGAGCCCAAACAGTTGAGTTTGCTCGTGGAGCTAAACCACCAAGTTTGAAGGTCAGTTTTTCCCCGTTGAAATCTATGGATTTTGTATATTGTTTATCCATTTATAACTAATAATAAGTAATATTAGTCTTTCACGAAAGTCTGGGAAAGTTTGAAAGGAATCTCTAAGAGAATTCAACATGGAGAAGGAACCACAAAGATTAAATTCTCTTTAAATTCCCGAACTTTCTTATAAAACTTCACGTAAAGACGTGAAATTATAACACTAATACTCAAAAGAGAGAATGCAAAGCTAAAATTACTAAGTTCGATTAGTACTCTTTTTTTCTTCTGAAAAATGAAGGTGTTCTTCGAGAATCATCATCGTCTGAGTCTTTTCTCTCTTTATTCCTCAAGAACGCAGGTGTTTCGAGACGACTATCCATATCATCATCTTCATCATCAACATAAAGTGAAGTTGACGGAGTTTGTCTTTTTGTAAAACTCATGTCTTCGTCATCTTCTTCTCCAAATGATGGGGACTTAGATGCTGTTGTTGGATTTGAAGTCGGAACAGGAATACCTTGATTGTTTGTTTCAAATCCAGTTGCAAGAACAGTTACTTGGAGCTGCTCTTCCATCTCTGGGTCAACATTTGCTCCGAAAAAAATACTTGCTTCCGGATGTACCACTTCTGAGATTGTTCGTGCGATTTCGTCGATTTCATACATCGCAAGGTCTTCACCTCCTATAATATTGAACAGAACTCCTGTTGCTCCGTCGATCGATGTTTCAAGTAACGGACTTTCCATAGCCATTTTTGCCGCCTCTTGTGCTCTATCTTCTCCTGAAGCAGTCCCCATACCCATAAGTGCAGTTCCTGCATTAAGCATGATGGATTTGATATCAGCAAAGTCTACATTGATCATTCCACCTTGAGTAATCAACTCTGAAATGCTTTTTACTGCCATCGCCAGAACATCGTCTACTTTTTTCATCGCTTCCATAAATGAGATATTTCTTTCGATAACATCAAGGAGTCTTTGGTTTGGGATGACCACAAGAGTGTCTACTTTGTCTTTAATTTCCGCAATTCCTTGCAAAGCAGTTTCCATTCTCTTTCGTCCCTCAAAGTTGAATGGTTTTTCGACGATTCCGATTGTTAGTGCACCGAGATTTTTTGCGATACCTGCAATCACAGGAGAAGCTCCAGTTCCAGTTCCACCTCCCATTCCAGCAGTGATGAAAACCATATCTGCTCCTGCGAGATGTTCGTGTAGAAGATCGACAGATTCTTCTGCTGCTTTTTTCCCAATCTGAGGATTCCCCCCACTTCCAAGCCCTCTTGTGATTTCTTCTCCGATACGAAGTTTGATTTCCGCACTGTTTGATGCGAGTACCTGAGCGTCGGTGTTAACTGCGATAAATTCGACTCCTTCGATATCATAATTTTTAATCATGTTGTTGATAGCGTTTCCTCCAGCTCCTCCTACTCCTACTACTTTGATTTTTGCCAAATTGGTTGACTGAGGTTTTACAAGCATAGCAATAATGTCTAAATGAAATTAGGAAATATAAACAAGAGGCAAAAGATTAAAGTGTCGCTTTAATCAAGCAAGGCGAGTGTGCAATACAATAGTCTAAAGAATAAATCCGATTTGTGCAAGTATTAGGGCAATAAATTTCGGAAGAAATCGGTTAACTTAGATCCCGACTTCTTAGCTTTTTTAGACTTTTTCCCCGATGTTCTTGTTGAGCTTGTTTCAAACCCCTCTTCTGTAGCCCCATACAAGATCAGCCCTTGTCCTACTGCAAACGCAGGAGAGGTGATTTCGTCAACCAAGCCTTCAAGTCCTCTTGGTTCTGCAATCCTTGCAGGAACTCCAAAAACTTTTTTAGCAATTGTTGCAACTCCAGGTAAAGAAGCGGAACCGCCGGTGATAACAATACCAGCCGGGAGCCTTGATTCGTTTCCGGATTGCTCTATCTGTCGGATTACAATATCAAATATTTCACTAAGTCTAGCTTCAACAATTTCGTTAAAGAGTTTTTTCGAAATCGAATTTACTCCTTTTATATCTAGAGATGAAATATCAATCATGTCTTTTTTCTTTGAGGAGGATTCCTTTGAAGGTTCTTTTTCGCCAAGTAACGCTTTTCTTTTTTTGGTAGCATCACTTTCTTCTGCTTCAAGCACATTTTTCATCAACTCTTCTGCATTTAGTTTGATCTTTTCGGCTTCTTCTAACGAAACCCTAAGTCCGATTGCGATGTCGCTTGTTATATTGATGCCTCCAAAAGGGACAGAACTACTGTATGTGATAGCGTCTTCGACAAAAGTGGTGATCGATGTGGTACCACCCCCGATGTCTAGACACATTATTCCGAGTTCTTTTTCAGTTGGAGTTAAAACACTAGTAGATGCTGCCCAACCTGTGAAAACAATGTCTTCGACTTGTAATCCAATTTGTTCAATACATTTTACAAGGTTATGAAGAGCGGACGATGTGGCCGAGATTATGTGAGCATTTACTTCAAGTCTGGTTCCTGTCATACCGATTGGATCTTTGATGTCTCCTTGAGCATCTACGATAAACTCTCTTGGGATAACATGCAAAATTTCTCGAGAAGGCGGGATAGAAACTGTTCTCGCACTTTCGATTGATCGAAATACATCTTCTGTGTTGATCTCGTCCTGTGCGACGGCGACGACTCCTTTGTTATTTAGACTAGTTATGTGTTTTCCGTTAATCGAGATATACACCGAGGAAACTGTAAGTCCTGCCATTCTTTCTGCGGCTTCAAGTGAAGAAGCGATAGAGTTGATTGCATCGTCAATGTTCACAATCACGCCTTTTTTGAGTCCCTGACTTGGAGATGTTGCAACACCGATAACAGAAGGAACCCCTCCTTCTTCCATAGTAGCGATAATCGTTGAGATTTTTGTCGACCCGATGTCAATTGCAGTAATTATTCTTCCGGCCATTTTCGGTTAATAGACTAACTAATTATTTTATAATAGTTTGAAACTCAAGTAAATTTAGCCAACTCGAGTAGAGGTAAAAGTATATCATTTTACCGAAACTTTGCGAGAGCTTAAATCTATTTCGTGATAATTCTTACCTTCTCCCTTTAACTCCGTTGTCACCACTAGATAATCCTCGAGTTGCTCAGAGATATTTCGTCCGGTTCCTAGAGTTATGAATTTTTCGTCAACTGTTTTGAACTTTACAATATATCTTCCTTCCCAGCGGATTTCATCAATTTCTATACTCTTTTGTTGAGAAAATTTAAGCATCTCATTTGTTAATCTCAACCTGTTTTGATCGACTTGGTCTGATTCTTCGTAAAGAATATTGTCAAAAGAGTAAATCATCTCTAGAGAAGGATAAGTCGCGAGATCAACAGATTCTTCCATTGAGCGAACGAGTTTGTCCGCATGATCGAGTAGCTGTTGCCTAATTATATTTAGCATCTCAAACTTATCTTCCAAAGGAACTTGAGAAATGTCGAATTCCTCTTCTTCCTCTTCTGTGACTGTAGGGATAATTTCTCCGCCTTTTTCCCGCTCTTCTTCTTGTTTAAGTCGGAACTCAGATTCCAATCTCTTTGTAACAAGAGTCGAGTTAACTCCCTCCTCTCCAGTGATCACTCCAAGTTGTTCTTCAGAAAAATTAATCTTTTCTTGATGAATCACTTCACTTATAACTCCATCTTCATTAACAAGATAGATTCCGTTTAAATTGACATAAAAAAATAGTGTCTGTTTCTCAGTGACATTTACGATCAATTTATTTGGCCAGATTTTCTTAACTGAGACTAATTTGAAAGATGGATATTTCGATAGTAAAGTTTTCTCGATACTAGAAGCGCTAGTAAAGAAAATTCCTTGAGTAGTGAATTCTGAAACTTCTTCAACGATCTGTTCACTAGTGACTGATCTAACACCTAGAGTGTCGATAGTATCAACATTGAAATAGTCAGAAGATAGCAATTTTAACCCGAGGAAAATTATCAGAATAATCGCAACAAAAGCCAGAACACCAAAAAAAATATTCTTTGAACCGGGAACCTGAGGGATATTTACGTTGGTGATTTTTCGTAACCTGCGTTTTCGTCGAAGGTTCGAATACCTCGGTTGTGATTTAGCAGTAAAGATTGTCATATTCTATTCTACCCTAAAGGCGAATAGATTTAGTTGATTTTGAGTTGTTTTTTGAGTTTAGCGACAACCTCTGCTCCTTCTTTTTTCTCAAGATATTTTAGGAGTCGAATCCTGCTTCCTACCATACCAAGTAGTCCTCTTCTTGAGTGCTTGTCTTTTTTGTGAACTTTTAGATGTTCGACAAGGTCGTTGATTTCGTGAGTAAGGAGAGCGATTTGAACTTGTGGAGACCCTGTATCGCTTTCACTTGTGCGGTATTTAACGATTATCTCGGTCTTTTGCTCTTTAGTAAGTGCCATGTGTGTGTGATAAAAATTTAACTAAAATCCTCAGCTGAAGACGGCGACTTACAGCCAAAGAAAAAGTAGCTTAATTATATCATCAAATGGGCAAATTGAGCAAAACAGGAAAAGTTTTTACACTTTTACAAAAAAGTTATTTTTTGCTGACTTTTTTTGCTTTCTTTTCTAGCTCTGAGACTTTCTTTTTGAACTCTTTTTCGAGTTCTCGTACTTTTGGATCTAGCGTTTTCTTTTTGTAGTCTTCTGCTTTTGATCTTGTGTCTTTGTAGAGCTCTTCACTTTTACTCCTGATTTGTTCACGTGTTTCTTTTCCAGACTGTGGAGCGAGGAGCAAGCCGGCAGCAGCTCCAAAAACCCCTCCTATTACCATGCCTAAAAGTAATTCTATTGAGCCTCCCGATTTGTTACTCATGTTTGGAAATTAACAATTAGAAATAATTATTTGTCATTAGATTTAAGCCGATCGAGAAAACCAAATAAACCAACAACAGGATCTATAACATGTGTGCCTATTCGAGAGACTGATTTTGTCAAAGTTAAGATATGGTCACTTACAGAAATATAGTCATCGCTAAGTTTATTTGTAATACGGTTAAGGTTTCTGATGATATCGTGACTGAGTTTGATAGTGTCGTTCGCAGTTCCAAGTAGCCTCATAATCTGAATAGAAATTCCAACAATACTAAAACTTACAGAAACTACTAAGATAATCTTTGCGATGTCGTTTAATTCCATAAGAAAGTATTAATAGGTATAGATATATTATTTCACATATTCAGACATGTGCGCAATGCATCTAAAGTGTGAAAGCTGCGATATCACACCCTACCAAACTCATTCCCAAAAAAACATTTCAGTCAGAATAGATCAGAAATTCTCAAGTATTAATCCACATAAAAAACGCTATTGAAAACAAGTCTTCTGATTTCCTCTTTCAAAACTGTTGTTGATGTTGGTATAATTACTTACACAACGTTAGCTTGTGTTTTGTGAATCTTTCACAACATCTCTGTTCCGCAGTAGCTCAATGGTGGAGCAATCGGCTGTTAACCGAGCGGTTGCAGGTTCGAGTCCTGCCTGCGGAGCAGAGGTTTCCTTAATGCTCACTATCTATAACTTTTCCCTTATTACCTATTTTTCCACCCCACCAAACCTACAAGTACCCCTGTTAGAGCATTTAAGCCTGCCATCATCCAGAGTCCATTCATCACTCCATCTGTGGCAAGCACCAATGCACCCACTGTGTAGAGTGATACGAACGATTGGTTAAGGGTAGAAGGTTTTTTGCTTGTTACTTGGGCTACCCAAGCTATTGAGATTAGCGAAAGTCCTATTGTTGTCATTTTTTTACCTCCTTATAAATACTCCAAACTGACCAGAGAGCTGATAGCGATGCTACTAAGAAAAGAGCCTCTAGGAGTCCGTCAGAAATGTTTAGGTCGAACTTTCTGGTAGCGTCAAAAAGCACATAGATAGCAAAAGTAAGAGCGAGAGTGTACCCGTAAACTTTTTGCTTTTGGAGTGCAAGCATAAGTGCGAGAGCTACTATCACGCACTCAACTAAAATAGAAAGAACCTCGAGCATAAGTAGAAAAATAACAACTTATACCAGGATGTTACAAATTCTGCGAGGATATGACAAGCGAAAGTCACAATCTCAAGAGTCGAAAACGCTCGGCTCTTTTTTGAATTGTTCTCTTAGGAAAAATATCAAACTTCCAACAGCGATAACTGCTGAAGCGGAGCCAAAAACCAAAGTTAAAATTGAAACTAACTCTTTTTGATCTGTAAGATTAACCGTGTAGTCAAAAAGTCCACTATTCCGGTTTTCTCCTTGCGATCCTGTATTTTGAGTTTGAGCAGTTTGTGCTGAGCTGTCTTGTGGTGCTTGTGATTGTAAAAGTTGATCAACTGATATCGGAACTACAAGAAGAAAGAAAATCCACGTCGCAATTACTCCAATCTGAAATCCGGACAGCTTGAGTTCAAATTTTAGTTTGCCAATTTGTCTTTGTAAGTGCATTAATTGAGAATGTATCTCCTGACATTGGCGTTATGCTCCGATTGCGTTCTCGCAAAGTGGATCACACCGTCTGAATCATGGAGATAGAAATAGTAATCATTACTCTTAGGATATATTGATGCTTTGATGGAGTCAACTCCAGGGTTTGAAATCGGTGTAGGTGGAAGTCCAGTACGTTTATACGTGTTATACGGACCATCTTTTGTTTTCTCCACAACTGGATCCGCCTTCCAGTCTTTTGCCTGATAGAGTAATGTTGCGTCAATCTGCAATAGTTTTACACCAAGGACTCCGTTTTCTAGTCTTTTGAAAATTACATCTGAAATATCAGGTTTTTCGTCGTCAGCAAATGCTTCTCGCTCTATCATGCTCGCTATTGTTAGGTATTCGTAGTAATTGTATTTTGATTGTGAAATTTTATTGTAATCTTCTTGAGATAATTTCCCTTTCAGAGTTTTTATCTGAATTTCTAAGACATCCCCTGCTGTTGCATCTTTTGGAAAAAAGTAAGTTTCAGGATACAGAAAGCCTTCAAGATTTTTTCCTGATGGTTTATTCTCAGTCAAAAAACTTTTGACTTCTGAGGAAAAGGCATATACATCTGGATTCTCTATAATCACAATATATTCACTTCTTGAGAAGTTATCGTTTTCTACGTCTGTGTATGCCTTTTCTAAAATATCCGCAATCTCGTCATAGCGCAGGCCTTCTTGTATCAAGACCGAGATGTCGTTTCTGTCTGCAGAAGAATCTTGTAGCAGTTCTGTTAATTCTTTGAGCGTTGTCCCTTTGGTAATCACAAAGTTTCCGGCTTTAAAGTTTGTGGCAATATCTGGGTTTAATTTTAGATAGATCGCAAGAATCTTTTTATCTTTTACAGTGCCATTTTTTTCTAATTCTGAAAGGATTGTCTCCACACTGCTTCCAGATTTCACACTAAAGTTAACGTCTTCAGACAATGGTAGTTCAGAGTTTAGGGAAGAATTATAGTAGACAAATCCTACGACAGCGACGATCAATCCGATTACCACAATCGTCAACAAAAATACTGCAAGTTTTTTCATCGTTTTTATAACTGAAAAGTTATTCTATCGGGAACGGGCTTTTAGGGTCAAATCAATATTGGTCGGAGGAGTCGAGATATTCAAGCAATAATAGCTTTGAGGCTTCACTGTCGATGTTTTTTTTCGCACGATT
>CAZZFI010000012.1:0-13887 GCA_964653475.1 uncultured Candidatus Saccharibacteria bacterium
TGGTTTTGGTGTCTTGCTAGGTTTTGGTGCCCAAGTTGGCCATGGAGTTTTTGTTGGTTTTGGTGTCTTGGTTGGTTTTGTTGTCCAAGTTGGCCATGGAGTTTTTGTTGGTTTTGGTGTCTTGCTAGGTTTTGTTGTCCAAGTTGGCCATGGTGTCTTGGTTGGTTTTGGTGTCTTGCTAGGTTTTGGTGCCCAAGTTGGCCATGGAGTTTTTGTTAGTTTTGGTGTCTTGGTTGGCGTAGAGGTAGCAGAAGGACTTGGACCCGTTCTAAATGATGCATGGGAGATATCCTTACACTTTGATCCCTTACTATTACCTGACCAGTTTTCATATACATTTACGGATTGTGTGTGTAGTCCCTTTACACCCCAGCAACCTTTGTTTTTTAATCCATCTACATTAAAGTACTCGACGGTATTACCACCTTTTATACATACTTGTATTACTACTTTTCCATCATCAGTATTGTAAGTATGACCTTTTTTACGATCTGGCCAATTGTCAACTTTCTCCCATTCTCCTCCATCAGGACAAGTATCTTGACGATTTGCCGAAATCTGACCGGTACCCCAGAATGCAGACATTCCTACAAGATAAAAGAAAACTAGAATAGGTAACACTAAAACAGCTACACGAGCTTGGTATGAATTTGACTTATTCATTATTATAGGATGGAAAGAATTATTTAATTATACAACAACAATTTAATCTAGTAAAGTGGGGGTTTTTCGTTATTATATTTGGATTAATAAACAAAGTTAAGTAGCTCTTTTGCATTAAAGTACTTCTTCTGGTCTCTTGGTTAGAACACCGTTCAAATCTTCGATTACATCTCGGTCTTTTCTATATCCACGATTTTTCGAACTTACCGGAAAAGTCTCGTTAAACCATCCTGAACTTTTATCAGACAGGATCAATCGAGCATGAGAATATATTATATATGCCATCGATCTCTGCATAAGTTGCCTTATAGTTTCCAAATGGCCACCATCAGGATTTGTACTATCATCTATCTCCTTAGCCATAAGCTTATATACCCTTGCAGCAGGACCAAAGGTATTTCTAAGATGCCTCGTAGAATCAGTAATAATCATTTCATAGTAGAGAGGCTCATTTTGATCATGAGATCTTACCTGAAATACTATTTTCACATCTTTGTATCCAGTTTTTCTAGGTACAAAATGGTGTAAATCCTCCATTTCCGGAATTTGTAACTTGGTCTTAAGTTCACCGATTAGTAAGTCAGCCCATTCACCAATGAAGGCATTTCCGTCACCTAAAGAAATTCGAATTGGTTTTTTTGGCTCCTCCCCCCCGATCCTCTCTAGGGGTCTATATATTGATATCTCCATACCGGATCCTTTAGCCTGAGATATTACTTTCCCTAGTATCCCTACTGCCGAAAATAGCAAATCCTCATCACTTTCAGTAGGTGGCAATACAACCCTGCATCTCCTGATATCAGTTATAGTGTTCCGATTCTCTTCTACAAGCTTTTCCAATAAAGCCCCAATTCCTTTTGTATCATAGTCTATTAAAGCATCCCCCTCAACTACTTGATTTATTATCTTTTCGAGTTTTCGTATCTCAGGGTTTCCCGCAACAGTCTCAATTAATCTTAGACCTCCATCAACAAATTCCTTACCCTTGAGAACACTGAAAATATGAGTTAAAACAGTATTTTTTAATTCTTTTGCCACACCTTTTAGACCAAAAGTCTCAATGAGCGGTAAAAGTAAATAGAGTGTTTCTTGGCAATTTCTCCAAGCATATGTATCATCGAAATCCGGAGGATTCTTAATATTATCTATCACTTCTAGTGCTCTCAAAAGAGCTCCCTCTATATCTCCATGTATTAGTTTGTTAAAGGTATTTATTCTTGTTTCCTTAAGCGGAGGTCTTATCTTATACATTTCCAAAATATACTTCTTAAACACTTTCTGAGAAGTATCACGAGGAGTTGTCTTTCGTGAGTCTTCCTTGGGTTTAGTAAAGACGTTTAACAACAAGTCCTTTGCAGAAACACTTCCTTCTTCTGTCTCAAAAAGTCTATCCTCCATCCCTGAATATACTTTTCCTGCCAAGTTCCGATCTATCTCACATTTGTTTTCAACCATACGTGATGAGTGTGCTATAGACAGAGAATATTTTAGTAGTCTATAAACTTCTGGTTCGCTATCTTTAATTGTTCTTAAATAGCTACGCATTTTGTTTATAAAGTTGTCATCCTTGACAAGATCATGGAAATATATTGCCCCAACCATACCTGCTGTGGGTAGTATCCCGTATTTGGCAGAATTCTCTTCTAAATCGCGGATTATACGCTCCACATGATCTAACTTCTTATAAGGAGACCTTTCTCTCCTAAAGCCAGTTCCATCTGTTTGCCCTTCGGTCTTCGGACTGTTTTTCAAACCAAGATGACCCATAACTAATTCTCTAACAATTTTTATGTATCCTCTTGATAATTTGGAATCTTTTTCGACATAATTCACTACCTGCTCGAACTTTTCAAACAAGGGCAACTTCTCCCTTCGAAATTCTTCGAGATAAAGTTCCCTCGTCTCTGCTACATACTTTTGGACTCTGGACAACGAAAACTCGCTAGATATTTCAGATAACGAAGGGGCTTTCCCGATATCGTCAAATAAATTGACCATCCTATCGATCATCTTCACAAATTTCTCGATTCTACCTGCACCATTAATTTCTTGTGCATATTTTTCATTAGAAACTCCTTCTTCTTTTCTGTGTGTTAACTTTTTAATCCGCGTCACTAATTCTTCCGGGAAATTTTCTATCTTTTCTTTTAGAAAAGGATCTTTCACATCCTCTAACCAATCGTGTCCCATGAAAACAAATACACTTTCGAAAAAAGACAGTTTGTCTTCCCTATTATCTTTTGAATCCACTATAGCTTTCCTGTTGTTGAAAATCACCCTTAATCCAGGAAGTATATGCCCATTCAGAGATCTTCTAATGCCATCCCTTCGTTTTTCACTACCGTGAATTTGTCTACTCAATTTTAAGGCTTCAAGTAGGAGTTCGTACTCTTCTTTGTTTATATAATTCGCTCCCAGATAGAATGCGAACTGGTTTTCAACCTCTTCAGGTGTAGAAAAATTGACCCAATCCTGGATCCAATCACTATCCTGCTTAGGAAGAAAGAACACGTCACGCAAATCGATATACGTTCCTACGGGTTCATCTTCAGACATAGTGAAGCCCCGAGTACTATGATCATATAATTCTAGTTCGGGGTGAAAACGTTCGTACCTACCCCACAAAAAAGCAGTATCCAGCAAGCGGTTCGCTCTAAACCTTTCTTCTATTTTAGGGTTTAAATCTGTGTATTCTTCAATCACAATTCTATATTCAAGGAAGCCTTATTATATCACGAATATATCTGATAATTCGTGCTTTTGAATTTACCACAGCGCCATTTACTAACTTCTATCTAATTGTTAAAATCTACTCTTTCTAGTTATGTTCAAAGCTAGCAAGGCAGAATTAATTGTTACCCTTACAAACATGTCTATTCTCGTTTTTGGCCATCTAGCGCCCGATACCGACTCCACCTGTACACCTATGGTCTATGCATGGTATTTAACAAATGTTCGCAAAACACCTGCAAACGCAGTTGTCACAGGGAGCATCAATAAAGAAGCTGAGTATGTTCTAAAAAAATTTAGTTTAGAAAAGCCAGAAATTATTTCAGAGTTAAAGCCTGATACAGATGTGGTGATAATTGACACAAATAACCCGCAAGAACTCTTGGACGGAGTAAACAAAACAAACATCCTAGAGATTATCGATCACCATAAACTCGTAGGAGGTCTTTCTACTTCAGAACCTCTAAATATGACACTCCGCAAATACGGTTGTGTCGCTACAGTAGTGTGGGAACTTATTAAAAATGAACTACCTTCTGATACACCAAACTGGGTTTATGGATTTTTGATGGCAAGTATTACTTCAGACACCCTCAAACTCTCAAGTCCAACAACAACAGATAATGATCGACAAGCTTTAGAAGAGTTGTCTCAAAAATCTGGTTTAGATATAGACGAGTTTGCAGAAGAATTATTTAGTGCCAAATCCGATTTAACTGGAATGTCAGCAGAAGATATTCTACTTTCAGACAGTAAAATATTTCAGATGGGAAGTAAAAAAGTCCGAGTTGCTGTTCTCGAAACTGCAAAACCAGAAAATATCATCGCATTGAAAGAGGATCTCTTGAAAGCAATGGAAGCTATCAAACAAAAAGAAGGTAGCGATTATCTATTCTTTTACGCAGTAGATATTTTGAATAATAGTTCTGAACTTCTGGTGTCAACAGATGAAGAAAAGCTACGCGGTGGAAAAGCGTATGACAGGACATTTGAAGGGGACACACTAACACTTCCTGGTGTTGTATCAAGGAAAAAACAGATGGTTCCGAACTTGGAGAAAGTCATTAGCTAAAAGGTTCACCCCCCTCTTACGGGGGGTATTATTTTCGATTTTCCTGGCATTTCTTAGGCTTGCAAAGTTCTAACTCGTGCTTGGACGATTATCGCCATTAAAGCAACTACTCCGATCAAAACCAACAGCATTGAATACTCAGGAATCGTCACCACCAGAGGAAAGAATCCTAGAGCAAGAACGATAGACGGAATAGCAAACTTGCTACTGAACCTAAATCCTGATACTCTTCCGAGAAGATAATACATCAGACCACCAATTACAATGACCGCCAATCCAAACGCAACATACAAAGACATCGAGAAAGTCGGGACATTTTTGAGGTTACTAAAAATTTCTATAGTCGGATCAATCGTAAAACTAGACAAGTAGTGAACAAGTGGGAAGTATACAGTAAATAGGATAGTTAAAAGTAACATATCGAAGATTGTTAATCTATTTTTCCCAAATCTATATGCCAAATAGAGAATTATAATTATGAAAATAAAGTACACTGGAGCCATTGTCATGTAAACTCTCGAAACTTGTGTTGAGGGATTTAATTTATCACCGACTGATACTTGAACTACTGGACGCGAGTACAAATCAGGTTTGTTCCACACTAACTCTACTGAGTTATCTCCGAAGTTTCTCTCGGTAACTGACAGACCGTCAACAATGTTATATGACCTAGTTCCGTTTATTGTAGCTGTGAAATTGAAATCTTGTGCTCCTTTAGGATTTTCTATTCCTTGATAATCAAATGTTGACAAACCCACCGTGTCGTAACTCACAACAATCCATGCTTCACCCCCTGGTGCTATTTTCCCCTCCCATCGCAGTCCATCGAGCTGACTACTCGGAATATATGGTCGGTAAACTGTTTCTGATGAAGGTGCGGGAGTTGCACTAAGATTGATCTTGGATTTTGCATTGGGTACTTCTTCGCCATTTATCATCATTCTTGCATTACTAATTTCCTGCGAGTCTACATTAACTGGAAAAGGAAATTCGAAAGAAACAACACTTTCTTCTTCGAGTTCATTGACTAGTAAGTATTCTGCATTAAACTTTGTTTTGTAAGTCGGCTGGTAAGTTAACCCCTTTTTGACAAAGTCTGCGTCGATTGTGACATTTGCATTTGTCGATTTGAGTGTTGTATTTTCCACGAATCGCCTGACTTGAGCGATTGTTAGACGGTTAGTAGAATATAGCTCACTGTCTTGAGCAATTTCACCTAGACTAGGTGCTGATTGGCTGATTGGTCCATTATAAATTCTTTGTGTTGCTTCTAAATTTGAATAGTAAATCGCGTTTCTTTCCCGCGCAACTGTAGACATTATCAAACTGAAAACTCCAATTATGATTGTGAACAGAATAACAAAAACAGCATATTGTCCTACTAGTGCCCTACGTACTCTGGAATCAGAATTCACTTTCGGGGTAAATTTAGTCTCGGAGCTAACTTCTGCTGACATGATTAGAATTTAATAATTAATTTTCTGAATCCGATTGAATGTCAGAAATGATATTAACGTCAAAGTTCTGCTTAGATTACGTTAGCTCGGTATTATTCGTATCTCAAAGCCTTTACGGGGTCAAGTCTCGCTGCTTTGACTGCAGGATAAATTCCTGCAATTATTCCAACAATTATGCAAGCAATGATTATTCCGATTATTATTGATGGATCCAAACTGAAGTATTTTTCTGCCACAAAACCTTGTTCTTGCAGGAGTCCGACTATAAATGGTTCAGTTATAACTGTCACAGCTATAACTATCAGAAGTCCTAGTACTCCGCCTATAAACCCAATTGTTCCCGATTGGATGAGAAAGATCATCATAACTTGGAAATTAGAAGCACCGACAGCTTTATTTATACCTATTTCTCTTGTCTGTTCGTAGATACTCATAACCATTGTGTTAATGATTCCGATAGAAGCAACGAATGCAGACACAATACCGAAGAATACAAGGATTAGCGTGATTCCTGTAGTAATTAAACCTAAGAAATCTAGCACGTCTTCAGAACTGAACGATTCTAGATTGTGATCTTCAAGCATATCTTCTTTAAATCCATCAACATCATCTTCATTATTGAGTTCGATTATAACCTGATCAAAACCAATTGTGTTTAAAAATTCTTCACTGGATTCGAAACCTCCTGTTTCCGTCAATATGATAGACGCATCTGCAACTGTCAAAATAACATCATTCCTGTCTGAGCCTGAGTCGATTACCCCAACTACTTCGTATTCATAGACTTTCCCTATCTGGTTTTTAGATTTGTTTGTGAGGAAAGAAGAACTATCTATTTCAATTTGTAATTTTTTCCCGATAACTTCATCAGTAGATAAGTTGTAATAATCTGTAATAAGTTTGCTCAAAAAAACTTCGCCGTTATCTAAAATATCTTTTTCTCCTTCAAAACTTGGGAAGTGATGGCTTTCTGCAGATACTTCCCAGCCAATGATAAATGCAGGAGTGAATGCTTTTTGTTGTCCTTCTGGTCTGAGTTGCATCCCATTAACCATCAGAGCAGGTTTTACAGATTTCACCCGAGAATCAGACTCAACTTTATTTAGAAATTCTGGATTTATTATTGTTGGTTCTTTTTCCTCTTCATCTTCTTCTTCGATTGCAGGAGGAGCAAAAGCTCCGAAGATTGAAGTCGAGCTTAAAACAACTTCTGTAGGTCTAAATCGAGTGGTAAATTCATTAATAAAAACATCTTTCAATCCTTGCATTCCAAAAATTATCAAGCTCAGCAAAACTACTGCTACTGTGATACCCAAACTCGTAAGAAAAGTCCTGAGCTTGCTTCTGAAGATTAAGTTTAATGAATACTTTAGCATCTCTATTATTAACAAAATATTATTTATCTGAAGTCACTTTCCCATCTTTGAGGAAAATCTTCCTCTGTGCACCAGAAATAAGTTCGGTATCATGCGTCACAATAAGCAATGTCGTATTTTGTTCTTTGTTAATCTGAAGTAAAAGCTCCATGATCTCGGCTCCAGTTTTACTGTCTAGATTTCCAGTAGGTTCGTCCGCAAGAAGTATTTTGGGTCTCGCGACTAATGCTCTCGCTATCGCAACTCTTTGTGCTTGTCCACCTGAGAGTTCTTTTGGACGGTGATTCCTTCTGTCTTGTAATCCAACTCTTTCTAATATATTTTCTACACGTTTTTTGATTTCTTTTTTGTCTGGTGTTTCTGCAAAAATCATTGGAAGACTAGTGTTCTCTACAACTGTTAGCGATGGAATCAGATAAAACTGCTGAAAAATTGTTCCGACAACTTTTCTCCTGTAATAATTGCTGTTGTAATCCCGAACTTCACGACCATCCACCACAACTTGTCCTTTGTATTGACGATCAAGTCCTCCCAAAATATTTAATAGGGTTGATTTACCGGATCCTGAAGGTCCAACGATTGTTACAACTTCTCCTTCTTTAATGTGGAGATTCATATCACGTACAGCATCAACAATATTGTTTTTGCTGATTTTGTATGTTTTCGAAAGATTTTCTATCTTAATCATTACTGTTAGATTCGTGTTGTTTAATTATGTTGATTAATCGCAAGTATGCTTTTTCAGGATCTTCTGATCGTGAAATTGCCGAACCGGCTACCACTATATCTAATGGATGTTTCAAAATCAAGGGAAGCGTTTCTTCGTTTACTCCGCCGTCAAGACCGATTAATCCGTTAAATCCATCTAGTCTCAGTTTATCCGCAAAATCAAGCATTTCCGGTCGAAATGGATTTCCTTGAGCACCAGGTTCAATTGCAAAAATACAAATTTGATCAACCAATCTGAAATATTTCTTTACCTCTTCATATTCAGTCGTCATACTAAACGATACAGCCGATTTTTTACCCGAGTTTTTTATTTTCTCCAAAATTGGAGACAAGTCTTCTTTTGAACGGATATTGATAATAATTTTAGGTACTCTAGAATCTTGTATTAACAGCTCTACGGATGAAGACGGATAATCCATCATTAAATCAAAATTCATGGGTAGATGTGTTTCCACTTCGAGAGATTCTTTTGCGGAGAGTGTTTTTCCTGGGCTATGTTCCCAGTCGATAATATCAATATCTATTTCATCAGCAAATTTAGCGCATACCTCCACTTGCTTTAAATAGCTGTTCTTGTCATCTGTAAGTATTGTCGGGTTGAGTTTCATAGGTCTTTGATAGCTGTATTTATTATAGCAATTTATTTTGTCCAAACCGAATTTATTTAGATTAAAGGTTTCTCCATATACAATTCCCCTAGCTCAAAGCCTAGCTTCCGATAGTAATTACGTGTACCGATTGCGGAAATTACTGCAATTTTGTTGAATTTGTTTTTCTTAGCCAATTCTTCTGCTCTTTTGATTAGTTTTGTTCCTAATCCGATATGTTGGGCTTTTTGTCCATCATCTTTTCCGATATCTACTGCTTGGCCATAAACGTGTACTTCACGAATTACTGCAGAGTTTTTTAATTCCTCTATAAAATGATCTTTTGAAATTGCTTTTTCTGGAAGAGATAATCTCAGGAAACCTACTATCTTGTCATCTTTTTTCGTTTTGAAAGAAATAAATACTTCACGTCCGATCACACTGTCATATTTGATTTCCTCCATTTCTAGGTCATCAATTGTAAACTTTTGATTTTGTATTTCTCTACATCTAATGCATTCACATTTCAAGCCTCTTCTTTCAAGCTCATTTTCCGCTATTTCTCTAAAATTTGTTAATTTGTTCCCAGCAACGATATCTGTTGATGGGATATCTCGTATAACTCTTGTGAGTCGGCAATACCTCTTAGTCAAAGGCATTATACTTGTCATCACCTCAAGAAGCTCTTCATGAGTATAAGGTCTGTATTCGCCTGATTTATATTTATCAAACAGAACGGTATTTCCGATAATACTTGTAGGATAGACTTTTAGTTCATCCGGACGAATTTCTTTTCTCCACAGTCTCTTGTAATCTTTGATGTCCTCGGTGACAGTTGACCCGTAAAGGTTCGGCATCCAGTGAGCGTGAATTTTGAAACCACCCATGCGAAGTAGCCTTATTGCTTCACGAGTTTCTTTTGAACCGTGCCCTCGTCTGTTTAGTTCCATTACTTTATCATTCAGGCTTTGAATTCCGATCTGAATCTTAGTAGCTCCAAGTTTTCTAAATTTCACTATCTCTTTTTCCTTTATCCAATCTGGTCTTGTTTCAATAACTAATCCAACTGATCTTGCAGTTGCGCTTTCATTTTTAATTTGTGCTTCGAAAAGTTCTTCCCAAGTAGCTTTTTCTGAATCAGAAATCAGTTTTTTTCCTTTGTGGTGAACAACCTCGTTAATTATCTGATTATAGGATTTCCTACTACCATCAATTTTGCGAGCAGGTGATTTATCGGCTTCTTCGAAATCATTATTAGTTTTTACTTTATCACGGCCGTCATGAACTCCGAAATCGTTCATTGCGTCAAAACATCTTTTGATAAACCAAATTTGGTATTCTTCAGGATAAAATGACCATGTCCCACCTAAAACAATCAACTCTACTTTGGTAATGTTATGTCCGATATTTTGTAATGCCAAAAGTCTATTGTAAGTTTGAAGATACGGATCAAATGAGTTCCTTTCCGCTCTCTGAGCACCTGGCTCATCACGTAGATAACTCTTCGGCATTCTCACATCGTTGGGGCAAAAGATGCATTTTCCAGGACAAGGAAATGGTTTAGTAAGTACAGTAACCGGAGCAACCCCAGAAATTGTCCTAACTGGCCTCATTTTGATACGATCCATCAGGTTCTGATCGAATTTTACTGTTCCGTTTTTAACCAAATACCTATATCCTCGTACCAGTTGATCCCGGCTAAACATACCTTTTCCGTCTTTAGGATATTTGCGTAGGATCTTATGGAATTTCTTATAACTCCATTTTTGATCGCTAAGTCCGCTTATATTGTCTAGAATAAGCGAAATTTCTTGCTCGTATTTTTCTGGGTTAAACTTTCTGAACATGTAGGTATTATATCATTGGATTTGCTAAATACGAGGAGATGTCACTCCTGGTAATAACAGTCGTATTTTAATGATATACTTCCAAGTAGTTTTTTAAGAATGAGCTCCTTTGCAAAACCATACTCAAAAAAGACTAGTTGAAATTAATAAGCAATTTTATAAAAATGTAGCTCACAGTTTCTCAAAATCACGCCAATACTCTTGGGCTGGTTGGGAGGTGGCTTTTGAGGAATTGGATAAACACAAGTTCTTACCATCTTCGATCCTTGATATTGGATGTGGAAACGGTAGATTTCTAAACTTCCTTATTACTAGATATCCAGAGTTTAACTATCTTGGAATTGACAATTCAAAGAAACTTTTAGAGGACGCAGTTAAATCTCACGCCCTCGTACCTTCACAATACAGTGCAGAATTTCAAGAAACCGACATAACCGATCCGAAAGAGCTTTCTTCTGTAAGAGGTAGCTTTGATTTAATTGTGATGATGGCTGTATTACACCATATTCCAGGAGAAGAAAGTCGAAAATCACTTCTAAACTCTATCGTAGAAAAGTTGAATAACTTAGCGATTTTGGTTTTTACAACTTGGAATTTTATGGAAGAGCCAACACTCGCAAGTAAGGTTACCCCTTGGGGATCTGTGGGGATAAATACAGATGAGCTCGAAAAAGGAGACCATCTGCTTGACTGGAATTCTGACAAAAAACTACTTAGGTATTGTCACTATTTCGAAAAAGTTGAGATAGAGAGGCTGATCCAAGAACTACCAGTAAAAGGACTTGGCTGTTTTGATTCTGACGGCAGAAACGGCAAACTTAATAGTTATTTTTTACTCCAAAAACTATAACTTACTGTGCGTTGTATGGAGTAAAACCGCTTGTTGTTTCAGACCCTTGATCAGGAGCCGAATCCACTACTGGATTCTCCGTGGGCATGGGATTTGGCTGTAGAGGTTCTTCCATTGAGGTTGCGCTCCCAAATTGGATTGGAGAAGATGGTTCTTTTGTACTACCAACAACCATTTCTTCCGCATCAGATCCTTGTGAATCCGTAGCCTCAGGTTTTGCATCTGTAACTGAAGAATAGTCTGGAACTTCTTTTGTTACTTCCTCAGATTCATTTGTTGCTACATCCTCTGTAAGATTGTTCATCTCTCCACTATCGAGATTCACTTCTGGAATATCATCTTGTTCTTCGTTAATCATAGGTTCTTCTGTGCTACTCTCGAGACCAGCTGATATGGCAGTGCCTGTCATTTCTACTTCCCCTATCGATCCTTCCTCTTCTTCTGGAGTTTCCATTTTGAACTTTCCGCCTTCTGTCTCTAGTGGTTTAGGACTATCTTCTACTTTAGGCCCAGGTATAGTTTCTGTAACGACCTGAGAAACTGGTTCTGTAGCGGTTTGGGGAGTTGGAGCTACTGGTGGATCGGCAACAGCTTCTGGTTTAGCAGGTTCTGGAGTTTTGGTTTCGGTCTTATGGTCCTCTATTTGAATATCACCGAACTTCTCTTCGAGAGAAGAAACTGGTGCGGATTCTCCGCCTGGTGTTCCTCCATCAGGTGTTTCTGTTTTTATTTTTTCTGGTTGGCCTTTTCCTAAAAGTCTATTAATCCAACCTTTTTTGTATGCGACAAATGCCAATACTGCAAATGCAATTACTACTAACACAATCATTACCCATACTATTCTTGATACCCTCGAAGCAAAAGAATTATCCTCCTGATCTTCAACAGCTCCTTCCTCTTCTTTTACAATTTCAAACTCAAATTCATCACTCTCGTATTTTTCGGGGAAATTATCTGCCGAAATGATTATTCTTAAATTATGTTCACCTTCATCTAACTCTGAAGTGTTTACTTTGGCTTCCCAAAAACCTTTGTCATCTGCTTTTGTATAAATTGAATTAAGAGATGATTCAATAACAATTTCTATATCTGCATAATTTTCTGTTTTTCCATAGATAACAAAATCCTCGCCTGACTTTACCTCTCCTATGTTGCTAAAATCTCGTTTTTCAGAACCAATCATAACGAAACTAAAATTATCGAAAACTGTGGGCGCTTTTTCCGAGACATCAGGATCTTCAGGTAAAGTAGGTTCGGGATTTCTGTCTTCCTGTGCCTTTGTTGTGACACTCACGATTGTGGAAAATCCTGAGTATGCAAACCCATTAAAAGCCCTGACTTTATAGCTGTAAGTAGTTTCTGGATCTAACCCTTCATCTGAATAAAGTAGTGATCCAAAGATCGCGACTAGTTCATTATTTCGGTAAACTTCGTAAGTATCGGCATTAGCTACTTTTTTCCATGTTATATCTACTCTGCTATGATCAATAGCTACCGCAGTCACCCCTTGAGGTATTGCAGGTTCAGCCAGCACGAATGTAGGAATCGTAGTTGGTGTTGTATTCGTTGTAGGCTCAACTGCCTCACTGGGTGAAGGAGTATTAGTTTGTGCATTGACAACAGAACCTACGGATAGGAAAACTATCGAGATTATGGAGGTTATTGTTATAAATTTTGTTTTCATAATTATTTATTTATCTGCTTATATTATTAAGTAAATTTCAAAGCTTATCAAGAAAACGGTGACAAGATGACTTGTCTGTTTATATGCGCATTAGAATATCTTTGCATATAAAGCTTTACGTTTAGTTTCTGTTGATCTTGTGCTGTTATTTTGAGCATTTTATCCCCCTGTTTGTTGGTTGATATATTTGACGCGTTGTGAACTGGAAATGCATATCCTGGAGCAGAAACTCTTAGATAGTAAGTACCCGGTTCAATAAAGAAATTATATCTACCATTTTTGTCTGCAATCACAACATCAATCTGCCGATCTTCGTCAAATAGCCTGACAATTGCCCCCGGTACAGGAAAACCTGTTGATGAATCTAGCACTTCGCCCCACTCTTTCTCTCTCATGAAGTAGAACAAGATGATCAGTACAATCTGTAGTAAGTATAGAGAGAGCACAGCATAGTTAAACACTGTAACTGAGTGTGTAATGGCAAATACTGTATAAACAAAACCTCCAGAGAAAATTAGAGTATTTAGAACAAAGAGATTTTGTTTTATAAATCTCTTTGATTGATAGAGACCCCAACGGATTCCAGATGAAAAATCCTTGTGGTCTTTTGGAGTTAATTCATAATCATTTGAAAGGATCTGGTCGTCGTATCTGACTTTTATACTGTAAGTTTCATCTACATATTCAGAGTGCGCTATGTAGATCTGATATTCGCCTTTGCTCGCTACAAAACCATATTTCCCATAGAGGTCTGTGGTTTGACTATCAACCACCTTGCCGTTCTGCAAAAGAGACACTCTTGCAAAGGCGACCGGAGTATTATTTACTTTATCTGAAACAATGCCCCATGGATAAGTTTTTTTCTTTCTCCAGAACCATGCTATCGCATAGT
>CAZZFI010000013.1:0-13629 GCA_964653475.1 uncultured Candidatus Saccharibacteria bacterium
CCCCGACCGTCCGGTGCTGCTGCAGCGGGTGGACGGCCACGCGGCCATCGCGAATTGAAAAAGCTAATCCCAAAGTGCTTGACCTGTTTTTACAGGTGTTAGATGAAGGGAAAATCAAAGACGGAATGGGACGTGAAGTCGTTTTCACAAATACAATAATAATTGCCACCTCTAACATAGCATCGAGAGAAATAGCTGATTTGATCGCACAAGGAAGGCGATACAGCGAAGTAGTGGAAATAATTATGCCAACATTACGTAAATATTTGAGGATTGAGTTTTTAAATCGATTTGATAAGTTGATTATGTTCAAACCTTTGCTTAGAATGGAAGTAGAAGAAATAGCAAATCTGATGATGCATACGGTAGTGAAAAAACTTGAAAGCAAAGGCATAAAGCTAGAGTACAGCAAACAGCTACTAGATCAACTGGTGGATCTCGGATACAACAACTTGTACGGTGCAAGAGAACTCAGACGTGTTTTGACGGATACTGTCGAGAACAAAATTGCTGAATTTATCATAACCAAACAAGTCAAAAGTGGAAATACTTTAGTAATAAATAATTTAAAGAATTTTGAAGTAAGATGAGAGTGTTGCGAGTTATCATAAATCTAGGAATATTACTTTTATTGGGTGGTGTCTTAGGTGGCGAAGTAGAGGCACAGTGGCAGGACTTAGGAAACTCTTGCAATCAAACAAACGGAGAATTCGATATCCCTCTAAATGCAATTAAAAATAAAAACCCAAGTGAGACATTCCATGCGCTGAAACAAGCGCGTATCTGCATGACGGAGACAAATGTAGAGATTATATCTTATAGTCCCCCAGCGACCTCCACTTCACACACAATTCGATATTGTGGTGGTGGCAAAGTTGTACCAATAAATGGGAATAATGCCCCATTAGAGGATGCAGGGGAGTATATTCTTAGTTTCTGTTGTCCAGCTGACCTGCCGGTAAATATAGGGGCGACTGGTTATGGCGGGTGTTGTCCACGAGGTTCTTTAAATAACAGTAACAATAAATGTAAATTACCAGATGGTTCTATAGAAGAACCGAACAAAAGTGAAAGAGAATCACCCTCCAGTATTTACGTAAATCAGGATACTCTATCTCCTTTCCGTATAGGAGGAGAGTTATTAACTTGCAATCCAATGGGTTGTCTGGTTAGGAATGGAGCAGGTTCTAATGTACTTCTAAGTACAAATCAAACGCTGCAGGATCCTCTATCTCAGACAGAAATAAGTGATGGAGAATTTGATTGTATCGCCCCTAATACGACATTAAAAGATTATCTTGATCAAAACTCAAATACAGTAATAGGGGAGGGGTTCGTCTGCCTAAACCAGAAGGCAGTAGAATCAGATGTTGCAGGGATAATTTTAGCAAATCCTGGAGCGACTTCTTGTCTAGAAATCTCTAACCCAGACGAAAAAACACGTTGTCTAGATTGTCTTAGCAAGAATATTGAGGCACTGAATGATGATGATCCGGAAACACAGCAATCATATGTTTATAGTTCACTAGGTTGTATCGATACAAGTAGAGATCCGTTTATAACGAGAATTTTTCAATTAGGTTTTGGCTTACTTACAGGAATAGCGGTTATTAAGTTGATGATGGTCGGAATAAAGTTACAAAGTGATGACCCATCTAAACACCAGGAAGCAAGAGAGGAGGCAATGGCCGTGTTGATCGCCCTTGTAACACTTGGTGCAGCAGTACCTATATTGCAGTATATTGGGATTAATTTATTAAGTATCTTACCAATTGGATTTTTAAGATGATAGCCATGAAAAAAACTAAAATAGTTATATTTATGTTTTTAATTTTATTAGTTGTACCGTCTGTAGTGTCAGCTCAAGGTACCTTTCCCAATCCAGTGGGAGAAGCATTCAAAGATTTTCCGACAACAATCAACACGTTGAGTAGATGGGTTCGAAGTCTTGCTGTATTAGCATATATAGGTATGATACTCTATGCAGGGTACGTGAGAGAAACAGCTGCAGGAGATCCAGAAAAAGCCAAAAAGTCTATGCAAATTTTGATGTATTCTACAACAGGTTTTATTTTAATAATTTTAGCCCCGATTATTGTTAATACAATAGCAGCTATTTTTGAAATTAATCTAATTTCAAATTGATGAGAAAACAGATAGCATTAATTACATTTACATTTTTGGCTCTGTGGGGACTTTTTTTCGGGGGAGTTGAGGCTCAAGAACCAGAAGATCTTCTACCTGAACCAACATGCATAGCCTTCTCCGCAAGTGGTAGTGCAAAACAAATTTGTAATAGAGTTTGTGAGAGACAATGTGTAGAGAATGGGCAAGGATGTGCTTTTGGAGAACCTTCGAGATGTAAAAATCTATCAGAGAGTGATTGGAATGAAGTGGTAGTAAAAGTACGCCCTGCCTACAATATATTTTCAGTTGAACTTTGTCCTGATCCAGATCTAAGGCCAGCAGATGATCCTTATTGCACGATAGTAATAGTACGTTTAGCCTTCTATGCAGTAATAAGTATCCTAATATTTATCTTAGTCCTTATGGCTATGTGGGTGGTTTGGGAACGTTCTACTGCAGCAGATAGCCCAGAAAAAGTTGAGAAAGCGGTTACGATAGCAAAGAATGCAATAACAGGAGTTTTGATAACGTTATTATTTGTAGTTATTGTTCAGGTAGCATCGCTACTATTAGGACTTACAGGTAGCTTGTTTGATATCACTATCGTACCACAACCCAAGGTTGTTCCCGATGGGGGACGGTGCGATGCTGGTTATGTTGTTTGTGAAACGGGTTCTAGTTGCGAACCAGGGTTCGGAGGAGAATATTATTGTGAAAAATAGTTAAACTTTTTATGAGTATATTGAATATATCGAATCAAATTTATATACATAACTTACAAAGAGTTTTGGATATGTATAATAACTTTTCTTATATTTATAACCAAGTCGAGATCCCGGGTTCTGGTATAGTCCTGGACTTGCCAAATTTCGGGGGAATATTCCAGAACGGAATCTTTGCGGGTATCGGATTTTTGCTGGCTACATTTTTACTTATATTAATTGTGGCATGGGTAGGTTTTAGTATATATGGTGCATTTCAGATTATTTCAAGCTTGGGGGATCCTCAAAAAATCGAGAAGGGATGGAAAACAATCAAAAGCGTTTGGATAGGAGTGTCCTACTTCTTACTTTTCTTTGTTATTATTAGCGCAATTGCAGCCTTTGTAGGGATTGGAGCTCCTTGGCGCTGGGCTGAAAATCTACAACAGTGTGCACAAGGAGGTCCAGCCGCAGGACGATTCTACTTCCAAGGGAAATTCGAACCGGATCCTAATGATCCGGCAGGTCATGTAAGAGTATCATTCAACGAACAGCTACAGAGGATTAGTAGCTCTAGTGCTCCTGGTTTTGCAGTTTGGTGTTGTGAGGTTGATGGTCAAGAATACATTGAAGTTCGTAGTCACTATGGGGCTGTACCAGCACCCATGCCTTCTGGATGTTCTGTGAACTCTGTTATACAAAAACGAACTAGTCCAGTAGTAACCACTCCCGGAGCTTGTAGAGTGGTAGGAGAGCCGTGTAATGTGAACTCAGATTGTTGTTCGAGTCAATGTGCCTCTGCCGGCAGTGTTAAGTACTGTCTATAGAATTTTGCTATTTAGTCTGAATTGGTTTAAAATTTGTTATCTTAAGAAAAGTATATGAAAAAATACCTATTAGCAACATTATTAATTCTTCCTATCTTGCTGGTTATTTTGCCTATGTCCGTTCATGCTCAAAACGATCCATCGTTTTTGCCAGAACAAATCTTGAACCTCTTCAATCTTCTGGGACCTCAAGGTTCAGGAACAGCAGCGTTTATAACTAGCCGTATAAGGGTAGCGTTGTTTATTGCCCTCGGTGTAATTATCGTAGTAGCGGTAGTGTATGCATTGATAGCGTCATTCAGATATATCCAATCTCAAGGGGATCCATCTAAAATAGAAGATGCTCAGAAAGCCATTAAAGCTATATTCTTCGGAATTGCAGCTATGATGATAGCAGTGGTAGGTGTAATATTAGTATTTGTATTTTTTGGTACAACTCCAGTAGAACCTAACTTATACCAAACTTGTCTTAGTGCTCCAAGTAGTTTAGGCTGTGACAGCTGTAGATCAGAAGGTATTGCCGGTTCCAACTGTAACACTTGCGAGAGCCTGTTTTCTGATATTTCTAGAGGTGGTATATTAGACCCAGGAGAACAAATTCAGTTTAACAATTTATGTAGATAATTTATTTATTTATTTATTTTTTATCAAAATGAGAAATCGGATTTTAAATATTTTGGTAGGGACAGGGTTTGTTTTTTCAACTCTGGCATTACTACCTCAAGGTGTACACGCACAAAACAACTCTTTCCTTCCCAAACAAATTATTGATTTATTCAACCTGATGGGACAAGATGGAGCGGGGACAGCTGGATTTATCACAGGAAGGGTAAGAACAGGTCTCTTTATTGCTTTAGGTATACTGATTTTGGTGGCTGTTGTTTACGCTCTGCTTGCAGCATTTAAGTATATCCAATCACAAGGAGATTCAAGTAAAATCGAAGATGCGCAAAAAGCTATCAAAGCGATTTTCATGGGTATAGCAGCAATGATGATTGGTATTGTAGGCATAGTACTAGTATTTGTGTTCTTCTCAGCAAGCCAGCCAGCTGCTGAGCTGTTTCAAACATGTATAAGTGCGCCAAATAGTGTAGGTTGTGAAGATTGTAAAGAAAACGGTTCTGTTGTTGGAGGAATATGTGCAAGTTGCGAAGAACAGTATGCTGCTCTTGCAGCTGGCGCAGGTACTATCACTATTAGTGATTGCCGTGATCCACTGAATTGATCCAAATTTGGATTAATAGAAATATCAAAAGAGGCGATTTATCGCCTCTTTTTCTTTCAATTTTACTAATTTCATCTTATTATATTTATATATCTATTTGGGACATTCGTATGAAAAAAAGCATATTTTCAATTTTGATTACCGTATTAATGTCTCTCTCTTTTCTGGCTGTTAGGGTAGTTCCCGTATTAGCACAGGGGGGGGATACTGGATTTGTAATTAATTGCCCAATTGATAGTATCGAAGAAGATTGTCGTCCTCCTACACTTCAACAGTTCGAATTTATCTTTGCCAACCTTATTGTTTTGGCGTGGGCATTGGGTGGATTTGTCTGGCTCGGTTATTTTATAAACATAGCGCGACTGTACTATACAAGCGACCCAAATAAAATTGAAGAAGCCAAGAAAAGATTTGGCAGATGGATTCTTGGCTTTGCACTGTACTATTTATCCTGGGTGATAGTAGGGAATGTCTTGGCTGTCATGGTTGGAACATCATCAGATTGTTTTGCAGAGTTTTCGGGTAATCCAGTATTTAGATTCTTCTTTGCTGACGTCTGCCAACCCTAAAATAAAAAATGCATAAATTTGTGTTGTGGTACAAGTACAAATAAGTGTTGCTTTATATATAATTCCTCAGATTAATTTTCGATTTCCTTTACTCGCAGTCTAGAAAACTCGAGGTAAGTTTTGACATATAATGGATGAGCTTACTCTGGGACGAAAATTGTACGCTTTTCGTGAAGAAAGAAAAATTAGCCAAACGAAAGTCGAAGTTGAGACGGGACTTTCGTTCGGAACAATTAGCCGCATTGAAAACGGGGCTATAAACCCAACTAAAGAGACTCTCCAGAGAATTTCAACATTTCTGCAATTAGATTCATCTGAATTCACTTATCTTATAGGTTTCAATACAATCTCCCCCACAGAAAAAGAGGCAAATGGATTCGTTGAGCAAATCGAGCAAAGTATATCAAAAACGGATTTTCCTGCGTACATTATGGATTCAACATTTCATGTATGGATGTGGAATAAATCAATACTCGAGATTTTTGGTATATCTCCAGAGAAAGCTAACGAGCATATAGGCGAGAGTTATATGAAAATACTCTTTTCCCCTGATTTGAAAATTGTAGATAAAATCCCGCCTAATATCAGAGAAGAAGTTTTGCAAAAACAAGTATTTCGATACAGAAAAATGATAAGCAAATACCGACTTAGCAACCGAACTATTGAGGAAGTTAATGAATTAAAGCTACAACCTTTGTTTTCAAAATACTGGAATGAATACAATTCATATGATAATGATCTAGCTTTTGGAGAAGAATTCTGTATTAGATACAAGGATCAAACTCTCTCAATACAGATAAACATGAACATTGTTCAAAAAGATAGCCGATTTTTCTTAGTAAGGTATTTTCCTATGGATCATAAGACAGCCAAAATATTTGAAGTTATTAAGAAAAAATAAATATCATCGATAAGAATATTAAAGACTTTTTCGCATGATTAATTTAGTTGTATCTTTAATTAATAATCACGCATTATTTTTTAACTCTATTCTATAGGAGTTGAAATTGATGTTAAGTCTAGAACAACTTCTTCAATTGTTTGAATATTTCCAGTATTTTCGTAATAAATACTATTTCGAGAGAAAATGGGTTCTGTTTTGAGATTTTTCCATTAGCCAAACCCCGGAAATTATTAACAATATCTAAAAGGCGGTACTAAAAATAAAGGCAAGCCATTTCTGCACATTAAACACTTAATTTTCAAAGAATCCCACTTTCGACAAAATTTATTTTGCGTTGCAATACATAGTAGCTAAGTATAAAACGTACTTTAATCAAGACATTGTTTAGTTTTAATAATTATGAAGAAGAAAGTAACAATTTTTACGATTATATGCTTTATTTTACCTGTGTTGTCGTTTGTATTTATTTCTTCAAGTAAGACTCAGGCAAAGGAGTCAAAACCACAGGAAGCAAGGTATGAGGTGGAAATTACGGCACCAAATAAACAGTCCTTTCCAAAAAAAGCTAAACAAGCACTAGAAGATTCGCTTACGTCAAGATGGAAAGCTGAAACTCCCGAAGGCCACAAATTCTATCTACCTGAATATAGGATGGAAAAGGACTGGGCTTTGGTTACTATTTTTTATTATGAAAAGAACAAAGTATATAGAGATGAGGGTGATTCTCCACTATCTAATGCGTTCATGATGATTCTATCGAAAGACGCTAAAGGAGAATGGGTATCTGCAAGAGCTGACGAATACGAGGCAAACAAAGTAATTGAGAATGTACCAAATCAGGATCTACCACCAAGTACGAAGGAAAAAATACTCTTTAGACCGAGTTTAGAATTAAGCAATACTCAGGAAAAGAAGATTGTAAAGAGTGCAACTTCAACGGATTACCGGCTTCCCTGGGACAATGGTATAAATGACTTTGTTATAACTCGAGTTTGGCATGGCAATGGAAGTTCCTCCTGGGGAGCTCCCTCAATGCATGCGGTAGACCTTGCTCGAGGAGGTAATGCAGATATATTGTCGCCAGTGAACGGAACAGTTCATGCAAAATGTTTAAACACTGGTTCTAATCAAAAGCAAGGAATGTTGGCAATAAAGAGAGAAGGTAGTAATGATATTATTAATGTTTGGCACTTAGATAGAAAGAGTGTTCCATCTGATATCAAGCTAGGATCAGTTGTCTCTCAAGGACAATATTTGGGAAGAATGGTTGAGGGGACTGTGTATGAGTCTTCGCCATGTCCTTTAAATTCTGCAGGTACTCATCTGCATTTAGTATTTCCTTATAAACCATTTACAATCGATGGTTATCAATTTCATATTAATGGGAATGTAAAAAACTTAGCAAATAATACTAATGTCAGTATAAATAGTACGAAGCTAATCTCTAC
Organism: uncultured Candidatus Saccharibacteria bacterium; assembly: GCA_964653475.1. Classification (GTDB taxonomy): domain Bacteria; phylum Patescibacteriota; class Dojkabacteria; order B142; family OLB20; genus JAJTYI01. Next base: position 7,802 of record CAZZFI010000013.1, read on the forward strand.
AAACCAAAAGGCAGGTGTATGCCTTCCTCCAACTTCCGGAACTTGGATAATAACGCAGGATTGCACACTCAGTTCTACAAGAGCTTTGAATGGTGACTTGATTATTAATGATGGGAAATCGTTGACTCTGATGGATAATATAACTCTTGATATGGATCTGAGTAGATATAAAATCTTGATAAAACAAAATGCGAAATTGTTTCTAAAAAATGGTGCAAAGGTAAACTAAATTATCTAATATAGGAATATCATAAAATGGAACTTCAAAAATCAAAAAATATACTCACACTAGTCGCAATTTCACTACTGATACTTATTCTAGGTTCAGGCCTAATATATATTCTTTTATATGAGATTGGTCAAAGACTAGATGCGGACAGCACTAAAAATATAGGAAGCTCTGTTCCCACACAATCAGTAATTACACCGACTAATCATATCCAACTTACTACCCCAACCGGAGCTGAAACTCAATCAGATAAAATTCTATTCAATGAAAATATTTCATTCTCTCGAGACTCGAAAGTTATCTCGATGAACTTCAAATCATTTATAAACAAGAACGCAGACATAAAGCACAACACGGGTTTTGAACGCCCAGAAGGAAGTGTAGGACAATATATTATTATTGATACTGAATACTCAAAATTAACCTTAGAGGTAAACCCCTATGACGCGGGAGGTTATTGGACAGCAACAGACTACGATTATAAATTAGTTGATAATAAATTAGATAAGTATCTCCTACGAGCTGAAATTAGTCCTGCAGAATATGTGTATTCAGAGTTTGCTAAGGGTAAATGTGTTTTTGATGTACAAAAAACCATAACACCATTCCCCCCAAATCTTGAGTGTGGAGTTCCTTGGCTTTATTTTTCTAATCCAAAAGATAATTCAGCAGAAATCGTCTTGTTAAGTTGTAATGCAAAAAAAGAAATTGGAATAAAACAATGTGATGAATTTATAGAAAATCTAGAGGTTGAAGTACTCTAAGAGAGATATAAAAAATAAAACCTGAAGCCTAAAAATTTTGCTTCTCAGGATTCTCTGTAGGTTCTTGTGTGGTCTGCTTATCTTCGATTTGAAGATATTCGGGGTTATTTAGTTCCTGGGAGGGTTGATTAACATTTCCCTCTTGTTTTGATTCACCAATTTCTGATGCAACACCTCCTTGACCAGATTGCATTTCGGGTTGGCTAAGTTTTGGCTCGGTCTGAGCAGTTTCTGCTTCCACATTATCTTCAGCGTTACTCGACAGTCCTGGGTTTCCGTTTGTTACTTCTTTTTCTTCTTGAGATTCTTCTTCCACTTGAAGGGGTCCACTGTATATTGGTATACCAAAACCGAAAGTAGAACCTTCTCCTTCTTTACTGATTATTTTTTTCTGGCCTTTCATAATATCTATCAGAAGAAAACTTACAAATAGACCAAGACCAGTACCGCTTGGATTTACGACGTTCTTAGATTTGTTGTATAAGTTCTGCGCTCTGAAGAATTTTTTACCTAGATGCTTTAGGTTTTCCTCAGAAATACCTATACCGGTATCTTTAACATCTACCCAGCCCAACCCCTCTTTTTCGTAAATAGTAATTTCCACTTTACCTTCGCCGGTATATTTTATAGCGTTATTAAGGAAGTTATCCATGATCTCCTGAATCCTGACTTTATCAGCCAAAACGATGGTATCCTTTTCGGGTTTATTATAGATGATCTCGGTTTTATTCTTTTCAGCCAAATCGGTGTGAGATCTTAGTGTGTATTCGACAACTCTCATGAGACTCACTGGTATCAAGTTAACCTCCATACGGTTCCCTTCGAGTTTAGTTGTGGAAAGTAGAGTTTCAACAAGAGCAATTTCTCTGCGAGTTCCTTCAATTGCCATTCTCGTGAATCTCTTTAGTTTCTCAGGATCAGGAGTTTCATGATTATGGAGATGTTTGCGCATAGACAACAGGGCGTTTCTAGCTATCGAAACAGGTGTTCTGAGTTCATGACCCATGACATCAAGCATATCTTTTTCTTGTCTTCTAACTTCCTCAAGCTGAGTTAGTGCAGTTTCTAAATCTTTATTTTGTTTCTGTAATGCTGAAGTAGCATCGTTAATTCTTTGCTTAAGTTCTTCATTGAATTGCTGAGTTTCTTCGTACAGCAGAGCTCGCCCTAGTGCCAAACCCATAGAATCTGCTATGCTTTCCAAAAGCTTAAGTTCTTGTTTATTATATGGTTCAGTTGCTTCTTTCTTGCCGATAAGGAGAAGACCCCTGATAGTTGCTTCTTCTTTAAGGACAACGATGACTCCCAGTTCCTTTTTCTCCATCTGTGAGGCAAGGTGCTGGTTTTGAATAAAGCGAGGGTTATTCTCATCATCGTGGTTTATAAGTTGATCATAGCTTATGACCTTTTCGGAATGATTGAAAAAATATTCTGTGAAGATTTTAAACTCTTCGGGGCTTTCGTACGGCGCTTTCTTGTAGTTAATCGACATCCATCGCTCGCCCTTGTTCCTAGAGATCAGGATAGCCCCTGAGCTACTTGGTCTAATAGTCCTCGCAATTATAAAAAGTGACTCCTGGATAATCTTGTCGATATCTAGTGTGTTAGAGAGTCTTTGGCGATGTTTCTCGAGGACAACAAGGGGGTTGTATCCAGGATTTATGAGATGGGTGTCGGTGTATTCGGAGATAAACTTGGTGAAGAAGTTGAGAAATGCTGTAAATGCTATAGCTACAGGTATTCCTACCATATACGCAACCGTATTAAAGGAGGTATCAAAAAGACTTTCGTAAACAAAGGCTAGGGCAAAATAGGTGAAGTAGGGGGGGATTGCGACGAGAATAAAATAGACGAGCTTCCCTACTAACAATCTTATATCCAAAAACTTATACTTGTATATAACAAAAAATGTTATTGCGGAGAATAACATAGTAGATAGTGGACCGATGACTCCTAACTTTGTGTAATTCAACAGTGGTAGTACTAATGTACCCATTAAAGAGATTAGGAATGTCACAATAAACCCGAAGAGTACAAAGCGTATCTGATTTTTTATGATCCTATCGGTAGCGTTTTTATATTTATTTATAAGTATGAAAACGCTACACAGGATATATACCATTAAAAATAGTCCCAACCCCACATATAGTACACCTGGAGTAAATGTAACGCTTTGTCCTGGATGCGAGCTTGGTAATACATCTTGCACATTGTATTTTGTGTATATTAGAGGAAAAAAGGGTAGTGATGGCAGTACAAGTAATAATAGTTTTTTGAAACTAATCTTTTTCTCCTCGGGAAACACGATTGAAAATACCAAAAAGAAGGGGCCTATTAGTACTGGCCCTATCATGGCTGTCCTTATCCAGAATAATACTGTACCCAGAGATCCCGAATTACTAACCATAAAATTTGAGAAAATCCAAAAAGACATAGCCCATAATGTGATAGCAAAGAATCTGTTGGAGCTTTTCCGCCTCTGCGTCCCAATGACAAAGGATAAAACCAGACTTATTAGGAAACAAATCATGTAAGTGATGTTGACGAAACTAACCATATACCTATAAAAAAGCAATTTATTAATATATAATACAACTTATCGACTAGGAGTTTAAACAATTATGGCAAAAATTCTTGACACGTCTCCATTAGAGGATGGTTTTCGTATGGTTGCCGAATGGGAGGGTTATAAAAGAGTTTGGTTATTATGGCCAGAAAGGCCGGATAATTGGAGGGACAACGCAATTCCTGCCCAAAAGCGGTTCGCTGAGGTTGCAAATACAATCTCTATATACAGGAACGTGACTGTAGGCGTGCATAGTAAGGATTTTCTTGATGCAAGGGCACTCTTGAGAGAACGCATATCTATAGAGATCATGGAATATGATGATTCTTGGATTCGTGATACGGGTCCGACATTTCTGGTAAATGATAAGGGTGACGTGAGAGCGGTACAATGGGACTTCAATGCTTGGGGAGGAGCAGAAGGGGGGTTGTATAGATCTTGGGTCAAGGACAAGTTGGTTGCTGAGCGGGTCGCTAAACTGGACCAAATTGATCTTTATAGGGCACCGATTATTTTGGAGGGAGGAAGCATACATGTTGATGGGTTCGGGACTTTAGTGACAACAGAAGAATGTCTATTGAATAAAAATAGAAATCCCGGGATAAGTAAGTTTGAAGTCGAAGAAGTTCTGAAAAATTATTGTGGAACGCATAAAGTAATTTGGTTAAAAAGAGGATTATATAATGATGAAACAGATGGCCATGTAGATAATCTCTTCAGTTTTGTTAGACCTGGAGTGGGATTGTTGAATTGGACGGACGATGAGTCTGACCCAAATTATGAAGTAGTACGTGAAGCATTGTCAGTTCTAAGAAAGGAGAGAGATGTAAATGGCAACTTAATTGAGATTATTAAAGTTCCCCAACCGAGTCCACAGTTTATATCTAAAATTGAAAGCGAAGGAGTGAAGAGATTAAAAGGGAGTCTCCCTAGGTTGCACGGAGATAGGCTCATATGTTCGTATATAAATTATTATAGAGATCAAAATTTTGTTTTGCTCCCAATTTTTGGTGATAGTACATTTGATGAAAAAGCACTGAACATTTTTGAACAAACTTTTCCAGCTCTCAGAATTATCCCAATTTATAGTAGAGAAATAGTATTAGGGGGTGGAGGAATCCATTGTATTACTTTAGGACAACCCTAATATATATTGGACGAGGGATACCTAGTCCCCCTGTCTATCGTATGTATTTCTACGTCTTGCGGGTTAAAAGTCATAGCTAAGTATTCTTCCGCATTCTTATAATCGAATTCTTTACACGAGTAAATATCGAAACTTACAAACCCTCTTCGCGCAAAAGTGTGTAAACTAATGTGCGACTCGGCAATTATGATAAAGCCTGTTATCCCACCGGGGTCTTTCTTTTGGGTCTCTAAATTCCCGTCAGCCATTATAACTTGCGGTGCAGTTAACATTTTCATACCTAATAATTTAGGCAAGTTATCTAGAACCTGATAACAGAGCTCTAGGTCGTTGAGCTTCTCTAAAGGGCAACCATAGAAGTCCAAAGTCATGTGAAAACCAAATTGGATTGTTCTTGATTTCTCTTTCATAACACTACTGTAACTCATAAAATAGTTTTTGTATAGGTTTGGTAGTGGTTCGACGTATGCCTGTCGAAATAAAACCCCATGGTCCATCAGTCACATAGCTTAACTTCCCCAAGGTGGTTTCAAATAACCATATTTTAGGAGCCATATTTGAGCGCAAACCCTCATGTTCTTCTATCGACGCCAAAGCGGTGAAATATTTAGGCCTTCCGGCTGCTATCGCAAACATACGAGATGCCTCGATTGTCCAAAAAACTAATGGTGTTGATTGTTCAGTTCCTATCGAACCAAGTGATTTTAAGTGATGGTTCATAAACTCAAGCATATATGATAAGTAAGACACTTTTGCTAGTGGACCAGTTCGGATAAGAGCTTTTAGAGGTTTTTTTCTTACTCCCAGATCGTTGTACAAGATTACCCCAGGAGGTGAGTCGTCTGCGGGCACTATAGTAGGTATGTGAAATTTAATATAAGGATAAATTGAATGGATATTAGCTGTAAGTTCTCCCATTGCTTTATCTCTGGACAATGGTTCTGTTTGAGTTATAGTAAACGCTAATACTTCACCCTTTGGTCCTTCTGATAGTGTGACCAAGCTCAACTGAGTAAAAGTTCCTTGTTCGTCTAGGTGATTGAGTTTACTCTGTAACGTATCTTGGTCTCCTCGATAGGCGGGATCATTCCAAGCTTCGAATACTTCAGCATACGCCTTTGC
>CAZZFI010000014.1:0-12413 GCA_964653475.1 uncultured Candidatus Saccharibacteria bacterium
GCTCTCCTGAACTAGAAGAACTTGCAAAATATGTAAGTAAGCTTGAGAACCTAGCAAGGCATGTTTCTATACATGCTTGTGGATATTTAGTAACACCAACACCGATTACAGATTATGTTCCAATCCAAAAAGAAGTTAAAGGAGACAAAAGAATCACCCAAGCAGAAGGTCATAATATCGAGTATCTAGGTTTGATGAAATTCGACTTTCTTGGGTTATCGAACCTAACTGTTATACAAAACACACTAAAACAGATTCAAAAATCTACAGGAAAAACAATCGAGATGAACAAGCTTCCTCTTAATGATAAAGTTACTTACAAACTGTTTCAAAAAGGCGACACAACTGGAATTTTCCAATTTGAATCAGAAGGTATGAAAAAATATTTGCGAGATCTAAAGCCAACTCAGTTTGAAGATCTAATTTTCTTAAACGCTGCTTATAGACCAGGTCCGATGAAATACATCCCTGATTATATTTTGAGAAAAGAAGGGAAACAAAAAGTTGATTACCTTTCCCCCTCTCTAGAACCCATACTAAAGCCAACATTCGGATTCGCGATTTACCAAGAACAAGTTATTAACATCGCAGTAAAATTCGCTAATTACACCCTCGGAGAAGCAGACATGCTTCGACGAGCGATGGGGAAGAAGAAACCTGAAGTGATGGCGAAAGAAAAAGAGCTTTTTTTTGAACGAGCAATCAAAAACGGCCAAAAAAAAGAAGTCGCTGAAAAAATCTTTTCTTACCTTGAACCATTTGCCGACTATGGATTTAATAAATCCCATAGTGCGGCATATTCGTTGATTGCTTATCAAACAGCATATCTAAAGGCTCATTATCCACTAGAGTTTATGGCCGGCCTTATGGAAACCGACATAAATGCGATCGATAAGTTAGAAAGAGATCTGAAAGAAGCAAAAAGCATGGGAATAAAAATCCTGCCTCCGGACATCAACAAAAGTATGTCGGATTTTATGATTGAAGGTGAAAAATCTATCCGTTTTGGACTTTCGGGTATCAAAAATGTTTCTTCAAAATCTATTGACAATATAATTTCAACACGAACAAAGAAGGGGGATTTCAGTAACCTTGACGATCTGATTACTAAGGTCGGCGCAGACAAATTAACAAAAAAAGATCTCGATAACCTAATCAAAGTTGGTGCACTAGATGGTTTTGGAAGCAGAAATCAACTACTCGAAATACTGCCTATTGTTTATGCTAAAGTCAGAAAAACAGAAGAAGCTATGCAAGGAGGACAAACCATGCTTTTTGGTGGAGTGCAGGATGATAACACATCTCCTGCAACACCACTCCCAAACATCTTAAAAGAAACTGACACCGAACGCTTAAACTGGGAAAGAGAATTGCTCGGAATCTATCTCAGCAAACATCCTATAGATAAATACAGCAAAACTATATTCTTAAATAAATTCAAACCTCTTTCTAAGATAATCAAACTACCGTCTGGAACCAAAATTAAAACAATTATTCTTTTGAGTAAACTAAAAAAAATCTATACCAAAAATGGGGCTAGAGCAATGGCATTTGTCGAGTTCGAAGACACCTCGGGTAAAGTGAGTGGGGTAGTATTCCCGGACACTTACGAGAAAGTGGGCAATAGATTAACCGAGAACACGGTATTGTTTATCCAGGGAACTACAAACATCCGTAATGATGAATTCAGTATTATCGTGGATGATGTTGCGAGTGCAGACGAAATAAAAACACAAAACAGCATGGTTATCGATATTTCTAAAGAAAAAGATAAAAATAGACTACAAGCCATAAAAGAAGGTATAATGCGTAATCCGGGGAATATTAGACTTACAATATTTTACGGCGATAACAACATTAAAAAAAGCATCGAGAAAAAAGTAAATCTCACCTCGGAGTTTATCGCAATACTGAAAGATTACATTCAAAGTGAACAGCAATTCTGATTTCCACTATTTCAAAAAGAGCTTAGGACAAAACTTCCTCAAAAACAAGGCTAGCGTTATTGAGCTTATTGAAACTCTAGATATAAATCCAGATGACCTAGTAATAGAGATTGGTCCTGGGAGAGGAGCGTTGACAGAAAAACTTTCAGAAAAGACTACAGATCTTAGGTTGGTTGAAAAAGATCAAAATATTATCGACTATCTTTCTGCAAAATTTGAGAACGCCAAAGTAATTAACCAGGACTTTTTGAATGTAGATCTTCTAGAATTGACCAATGGTCACAGTTATAAAGTTATAGGTTCATTGCCATACAACGTTTCGAAAAAAATAATATATTTACTTTTGACAGCAGAAAACCCGCCAAAAAAAATGAGCTTTATTATCCAAAAAGAAGTCGCAAAAGATTACACTGCTAAACCACCAAAAGCGACTCTTTTAAGTAACTTCGCTTCTATTTATTCGGATGCAAAACTCGGGAAAGTTATTCCGTCTAAATACTTTTTCCCTATGCCTAAAGTTGATGGACAGATAATCATATTTTCAAAGATAAAGTCCAAATTCCAAAATCACAAAGAACTTTGGTCATTTATAAGATCAGGCTTTTCTTCTCCACGTAAAATCCTCGCAAGTAATTTAAAATCATACGGCAAAGAGGAAGTAACCAAGATTTTAGAAAAGATTGGGGCCCCAGCGATGGCAAGAGCTGGAGAATTGACAATTGATCAATGGATGATTCTTTTAGAAAAATTATCTTAAGATGATCAATTTCGATCTCAAAAATACTCAAGGCAGAACAGGCAAAATCTCCACCTTACATGGGGAGTTAACTTTTCCTGTTTTTATGCCCGATGCAACATACGGAACTGTTAGCAATATGAGTTATGAAGATCTCAAATCAACTGGGATTGAAGCGATCGTCACAAATACTTTACATCTAGAACAAAAACTCGGAAGTGAGAATCTGCAAGAATTTGGCGGATTTCATAAACTAACAGGTTGGGATAAACCTGTGTTAACTGATAGCGGTGGGTTCCAAGTGTTTTCTTTGATAAACAGACATCCTAGCACTATGAATAAAATTACAGATGCAGGTTGTAGTTTTAGAGACCCGAGTAATGGAAATTATAGTTTTCTCTCACCAGAAACATCTCAAATCATACAACATAGAATAGGATCAGATATCCGAGTTGTTTTAGATGAACCAGTACTTGGTGATGCCAGTTTGTCTAAAATAAAACACTCAGTAGATCGAACTACTAAATGGGCAATACGTTCAAAAAAAGCCTTTCTAGAATTAAACCAACTTTCTGAACAAGATTTTAACAACCCCAAAATTAAAAGACCTTTACTCACTGCTGTAATACAAGGTGCAAATAATTTCGAACAAAGATCAGCAAGTTTAGAGGCACTTAAAGAAATCGGTTTTGACGCATATGGACTAGGCGGAATACCCCTACACACAAAACGCAGTTGGGATTACACTCACGAAGGGGGCTTCTTTAAAGAACTCCTACATTTTCTTTCTGAAAACTTGCCAAAAGATAAATTACGATACGCACTTGGAGTTGGTACTCCTGACAATATTGGATTTGCAGTAAAAAACGGATGGGATTTGTTTGATACAGTTCTTCCAACACGAAATGCCAGACACGGATATTTGTACGTAAGAAATGGGATCGGAGATTTAGATTTTGATAATTATTCAGTCATCAGAATCAAAAAATCAAAATACGAGTTTGATCACACACCTATTGATGATAAATGCTCATGCCAAACATGCAAAACAACATCACGAGCATTTTTAAGATATCTTTTAAAAATAGGCGAGGGGAGTGGTTATCGTTTGGCATCGATTCACAACCTACATTTTTACACTGAATTTATGCGAAAATTGATAAAAGACATAAAAAAATGAAGTATAAACTCGAAAGCAGATACAAACCAGCAGGAGATCAACAACAAGCAATAGACACTTTAAGTGAAGGTCTACATTCTGGGCTTAAACACCAAACATTAATCGGTGTAACTGGGTCAGGAAAGACTTTCACAATGGCGAATATTATCGAAAAAGTTCAAAAACCTACTTTAGTACTCGCTCATAACAAAACTCTCGCAGCACAACTTTATTCTGAGTTTCGAGAATTTTTCCCGACCGTAGCAGTTGAGTACTTTGTTTCGTACTACGATTACTACCAACCAGAAGCATACATTCCACGAAGAGACCTGTATATTTCTAAAGAATCAACTCTAAATGAAGTTATCGAACGATACAGGAATTCAGCAACTCAGTCACTACTTAATGGTAAGCCGACTATCATTATTTCGTCAGTGTCTTGTATCTATGGACTTGGAAATCCGGATGATTATTTTTCACTTAGCAGAACTGTGAAAGTTGGAGAATCGTATAACCGATCGAAGTTACTAACTCAGCTTAGTGATATGCAATACGAACGTAGTGAATACGACTTCTACAGTGGACTATATAGGATCAGGGGGGATATTATCGACGTTTATCTTGCGTCCGAAAATCATGCAATAAGAATGGAATATTTCGGAGATACAATCGAATCTATAAAACTTATAAATCCAATAACTGGAGAAGTTATAGAACATCTAAAAGAATACAAAATCTATCCAGCAAAACATTTTGTTACACCGTTTGAATCTCTAAAAAGTGTAATTCCCGAAATAAAAGAAGACCTGGAGAAAGAAGTTGCGATACTTAAAAAGAAAGGGAAAGATATCGAAGCCCAGCGACTTAACGAAAGAGTTAACTATGATATCGAGATGCTCGAACAAGTAGGATATTGTTCTGGAATTGAGAACTACTCTCGTTATATTGATAGAAGAAAACCAGGCTCTCCACCTTCTACGCTTTTAGATTATTTCCCTGATGACTGGCTACTTTTTGTAGACGAATCACATATGACACTTCCTCAAATCCAGGGTATGTTTAATGGAGACAGATCCCGGAAAGAAGTATTAGTAGATTATGGCTTTCGACTAAAAGCTGCTCTTGATAACAGACCGCTTAAGTTTGATGAGTTTTATGAAAGAATTAACCAAGTTATCTATGTCTCCGCAACTCCTAGAGAATTTGAATTAGAAAAAAGTAAACAGGAAGCAAAAAAGGTAAGTCCCAAAACCCTACCCGATGATTATCAGGGTCTTGTAGAACAGTTAATCCGGCCAACAGGTCTTTTAGATCCTCAGATAGACATTAGGCCAGATTTAGCTACTCATATTGAACAACTGCAAACAAGCATAAAGACCAGAAAATACAAAAATATGACAGTTTTTGATGAAAACTACACTGCCAAAAACCAGGTTGATGATTTACTAATAGAAATACAAAACACCGTAAGAAAAAACCAGAGAGTTCTTGTTACCACTTTAACCAAGAAAATGGCAGAGGATCTGACAAGTTATCTCAAAGAGATAACAATCTCTGTTCAGTATATCCATTCTGATGTTGATTCTCTCGAAAGAGTAGAAATTCTCAAGAACTTGCGTTTAGGGAAATATGATGTACTAGTTGGGGTCAACCTCTTAAGAGAAGGTTTAGATCTTCCTGAGGTGTCTTTAGTGAGCATTTTAGACGCAGATAAAGAGGGTTTTCTCCGAACAAGTTCAAGTCTTATTCAGATAATCGGAAGAGCAGCACGACACGAAGAAGGAAGAGTAATTATGTATGCACAAAAAGTTACAGACAGTATGCATCAAGCGATATCTGAAACTTTAAGAAGAAGAGCTATTCAGCACGAATATAATATTAAAAACGGAATAACCCCCAAATCGATCCAAAAAGAAATCAAAACCCAGCTGATCGGCAAGAAAAAGGAAGAGAAATCAAAATCTAAAGCTGAATTAGATATTTTTAAACGAGCCGAAAGTTATAACATTTTGAAGAAAAATGAACAAAAAAGTTTCCTTGAAGAAGTTCGTACACAAATGCTCGTGTATGCAGATATGATGGAATTCGAACTAGCAGCTGAGATGAGAGATCTATACCAGAAACTATCTGGAAAAAGTCTTGATAAATATTAGTCTTTCCTTTCCCCGTTTGAGTTATTTACAAAGCTATCTAATTCGGGTGAAATCAAAATCTTTGTAATTGCGATAACCGGAACTATAAAGACAGCTCCTAACATCCCAAACAATATATATGCTCCGATAACACTTACTATCGTAACAATCGGATCTACGCCAACAACTTTCGCCATAAGATTTGGGAATATCACAGAAGCTTCAAGTTGTTGTATGAGATAAAACAGTAATACTGTATAAATCAAGATTGCTAATCCTGATCCAGAGCCAAGCGCTATAATCACTGCGATGATAGCTGTCAAGATTGGACCAAGAGTAGGAACTGCTTCTAAAATGCCTGCAATAAATGCTAGAGGAAGAGCGTACTCATGCATATTATAATTATCAAAAAATACTGCAGGAGTTACTAGTCCAAACCATGTCAAAACGCCAATAAATGCCATTACAAAGAGTTGCGCTCTCACCCAATCCCCAAGTTTCCCTTCTACCAACTTGAGTCTTCTTTCGTATTTTTGTTTTTTTTCTTTATTTACAGGCAAAAGACTGATAATGCTCATATATACTTCTTTTTGCCTAACAAGCATATAAACAGAAAGCATGATAACAGTAACCATTCCTCCGAGACTTGTTACAGCAGAGTTTATTATAGAATAAGCACCGACAATACCCCCTCCTAGTGAACCCGCTAAACCAGTAAGTTCTTTTACAAATTCTGTCTTAAACTCTTGAAGATCAATAACTTCTTTCAAGATCGGAAACACTGTAAACAGCTCTGAAAATACATTCGCAAGGAGTTGCGGCATAAGTAAGAATAGGTTTTTAAGTTGCTCTATAGTCTCACCAAACAAAGTAACAGTCATCAAAGCAACCAGTGCTAAAAGTGAGATATAGATCATCACGATTGAAATAATCCTAGGAACTTTCTTAGACTCAAAATAATCGACATATGGACGTAAAGTCGAATTAATAATAAATGCGAAAAAAAGCAGAATAAAAATTAACCTCAACTGCCAAACGACAAGTAGTCCAACCATGAAAGCAGTGATCAGTATTAATGATTTTAATGTTATCTCAATCTTTACGTTTTCTGTCCTCATAGTTCAATTTTTAATAATTTAGTTTTAGAAAGTTCGATTTCTCTTCGGAAATCATAATAAAAATATAACGTAAGTGAGATTGTGAGAATAAGAGTGATGAGATAAATCCAGAGATAAGTTTTTCCAAGGAGTGTGTTAAAGAGGATAAACAGATTTGAAAGCAAAATAAATAGTAACCAATAAACAGATTGACCATATAATTTAATTACTGTTGAGGGAAAAGACTTTACTCCTGATAGCAAATAAATATCTAGGTCTACTTTTGTTAGTCTTTGAAAAGCTTTACCAGTTTGAGCAAAAAGGCTTAGTACAAGTCCTGTACTCATGAGGGTGAACATAAATAGATCAGAATATGAGGAAAGTAGCACCGTGTTTTCTTCAGAATTATTTCCAAAAAGAAGAGATTTAAGTAGTTCGAATACTTCGCCAACAGAAATATCTAAACTAAATACTACCGCCGTAAAAACAATACCTAGAAGTTTCCCGACAATTAGTGCTACAAATGGGGTAATAGGAAGATTTGCCAATTTCATATTATCAAGTGTTCAATACTCAATATTAGCAATTATCAATACTGTGTTCAATCTTATTTTTTCTTCAGTCCAGCTACTTGCTTTGCCAATCTTGATTTGTATCTATTTGCTGTGTTTTTATGTAGAGCTCCTTTTTTAGCTGCAAAATCGATTTGTTTGTATGCTTCTACTAGAAGCTTTTCTGCTTCTTTTGGTTTGTTTGCAGTAACTGATTTTACAACTTCTGCACGTGCAGATCTGTAAGAACGTTTTACTTCTTTATTTACAGCCTTTTTTCTTAAGCTGACTCTTATAGCCTTTTTCGCAGATTTTGTATTTGCCATTAAATTAAACGTTTTATTAAAATCCTTTTGATTCTAGCAACTTACGGGTGATTTAGCAAGTTGTATAATAGAATATTATCTTCAAAAACACACTTCACTTGCATACAGTATTATAAATGTTGTATATTTTCTTCTGCCCCCAAAAGTTAAATTTTTCACCATACTCTAATGGCAAAAAAGTCATCGAAACCAAAACTGGCGAAGAAACCTGTCGTGAAAGAAAATTTTGAGAAATCAGTTATCAAAGAAATGGAAAGTTCAAAACTCAGGATTAAACCATGGGTTTTGCAAGTTATCGGAGGCATTTTTATCATAATCGGTTTGTTTTTTGTCGTTTACCCATTTGTTTCAGACAGAGTAAGTATTAAAGTTCCTGATTTTGTAGAAAGAATAGGGGAAACTATTTCGAGAGATGATAGAGATGATCAGGATGGAGAAGTTGATGATGACGAGAATGATGATGAGGATGAAGACGAAGAGGACGAAGACATTGTCGGCAATATTGCTGGAGGGGAATCAACAAGACGTGATACCGCTTCAACCCCGATTAGTTTAGAAAAAGCACAAGTTACTACTCAAGCCATAAATACCACCGGAGTCTGGAGAGCAACGGATTACCAAAAAGACGATATCAAAACCGGAACTTACCAAGTTCATCTTGGTGATACTCTTTGGGAAATAGCGGAAGCGGTCTATGGTGACGGAGCACAGTGGACACGTATTTTAGAATCAAACTCTTCAGGAATAGGTTTCTTACCAAACGGAAGTCAAGCATTGATTGTTCCTGGACAGTTTCTGACAATTCCTTGAGTTTCTGTTAAACTTTTATAGTTATTACAGAAATCAAATGATATATCTTTCTGCTGATCACAGAGGATTTGAAGCAAAGAACCAAATTCTCTCTCTCCTTCAACAAAAAAGTCTAGAAGTAAAAGACTTAGGACCCTACTCACTTGACCCGGATGACGATTATCCCGATTTTGCTTTTTTGCTCGGAGAAACGGTTACAAATAACCCAGGATCATATGGAATTATTATTTGCGGTTCCGGTATTGGTGTTTGCATAGCTTCTAATAAAGTAAAAGGAATCAGGGCTGGCTACTGCGAATCAGTTGAACATGCTGTAAAAGCAAGAGAAGACGATGACACTAATATTCTTGTTTTAGATACTATTTCTTTCGATTTCGAGAAAGATAAAGAGATTGTTTTAACATGGCTTAAAACTCCTTTTAGTGGAGAAGAGAGACATATAAGACGACTTGGAAAAATCTCAAAATACGAAAAAGGACACTTCAAATAAACTACAGTCTGATTTCTGCTTCTATAAACTCATCTAAGTTTCCATCTAACACTGACTCAGGATCCTGGCTTTCTACTTGAGTTCGTAGATCCTTAACTAATTTATAAGGGTGAAGAACGTAATTTCTGATCTGATTCCCCCAACCTGCAATTTTGTGTTCTCCTTTTAATTCTTTTTGTTCTTTTTCTTGTTTTTCGAGTTCTAAGTTGTAAAGCTTACCTTTTAACATATTTAAAGCAAATTCTTTATTCCTAAGCTGACTACGTTCCGTTGAACAAGATACTGTTATTCCAGTCGGGATATGAGTAAGTCTAACTGCAGTTGCCACTTTGTTTACATTTTGACCTCCAGCACCAGAAGAACGGACTGCACTAAATTCGATTTCGTCCATGTTTAGATTTACATCGATATCGTTTTCGATAATAGGCATAACCTCAACAAGAGCAAATGAAGTCTGGCGAAGACCCTGAGCGTTAAATGGAGAAACTCGAACAAGCCTGTGTGTTCCGTATTCTCTTTTTAGATATCCGTATGCAAATCTGCCTTTAACTTCTATTGTTACAGTATTGATACCTGCATCATTTCCTTTAACTAAGTTGGTGATTTCAGTTTCTAATCCTTGTTTTTGGAAGTATTTGAGATACATTCTCATTAACATTTCACTCCAGTCATTAGCTTCTGTCCCTCCTTGCCCAGCATGAATAGAAAGGATTGCATTACTCTCATCGTATTTTCCACTTAAAAAGGTCGTGATTTCAATTTTATCTAAGTCGTTATCAAGCTGTTCGATCATATTTTTAATTTCTTCCCACACTTCTGGATCAGGTTCACCTGGAGTATTTTCCTTGTCTTGTGCAAGCTCAACCATAACTTCGATGTCTGAGAGTTTAGAATCCATATTTCCCAAAAGTTCTAGATCACTCTCGAGATCGCTTATTTTTTTCATGACCGACTGTGCGTGTGATTGATCATTCCATAAAGATTGATCACTTGCCTCAAGTTTAGCTTTCTCAAGTTCAGCCATAATTTCAGACTTATCTTTTTTCTTTTTTATGTCTGAGATTCTTTCTTTTATTAGTTTTATTTTGTCTTTTATTTCTTGCATAGTTTAGTATAATCCTTTTTCCCTCAAAAACGCTGATAAGTATACAGTATTAGTTGGGCTTTGATAACCCCGTGATTGTAGCTCGCTTGCTAATTCCACACCAATATATCTAATATGCCAGGGTTCATATGTATATCCAGTTAAATGTTGTTTATCTTGAGGATATGAGATAACGAAACCATACTCGTGTGCATGCTCCTGTAAAAACTTATACAGGGGTAAATTGGGGTTTTTACTAAAAGCATCACACTCTGCGCACTTCACATCCAGAGTAGTTCCTAATTGATGTTCAGAGTGACCTGGGAATGCAGAGTATATGTTTGCTCTTTGTCTTGCTACTTCCGAAGAAGCACCTTTTGCAAGTTCAGTATTAACCCAGTAATTGAATGTTGATTGTTGTTGCGAATACGATCTGTAAGCAGAAGTAACATGAATTGAAATACCCTGATTGGCAAGTGCATCGGACATTTTCTTTAGGGCATGCACTGTTTCAGGAGTTAGCATACCTCCTCCCGAAAGTCCAGTTCCAACTAGATTTGGAATATATGTTGATGGTAGGGAAGTAGTTTTGTCGATTGGTGCGTATTTGCAATCTGAGCAAGATACCACTTCTGAAAGAGTAGGAATTACTGGAACTAGATCAACTTTAGTTTGGATAGTACAGTCTTTTAGCGTCAAATCCTCAAGTTCATTAAAATAGTATAGTTTAGACTGTGGTTCAAAAAACAGCTTAATTGCTATCTTGTCAGAACAACTTTTATTAATCAATTCTACTTTCCCCGCAACAACCTCTTCTTCCTGAGATGAATTTATAAATACATTTACTATCTCGACTTTATCTAAAGTGTCCAATCCTTCATCCGTAAAGTTTTTATACCAAGCACTTTGGGCGTTTTCAGATTGAACTTTCCGAAGTTCTTGCGTTAATTTAGCAGTTAAATCTTTTCTGTTGCCAGTCCCAACCACTACCGTGCTTTCTTTTTCGAAAACTGGGGTGGTCATGGGAATCAGATACTTTTTGTTGGAAACGTATAATTCACGTGCTAGGTATGAAGAAATTTCTCCTTCATCTAAAATATATTTTTCTCCAGCTGGAAATCGACTTTCTTCTAAAAGATTTATTGGTGGTTCTCTTTCAAGTGTTACAGGATCTGAAATATCAAATTCTATATGGGGCAACCTGAAAAATGGGATATCAAATTTTCGAATAAGTTCATATCCTTCAACGGCAGAGAATAGATTGTTGTCTGTTCTGATACCCTTATCAAATTTTATCAACCTTGAGTATTTTTCATAATCATTCAACCATTTGTTGAAATCATTCAGCTCAAAATCTCCATTTGAAATTTGATTAGAGCTTTTTTGTAATGCAAAATGTGGTCTCAAGAACACTGCTCCTACACACAGCAACTCTACCGTCAGGAAGAGTATTAGAAACAATTTGAAAGTAATAAATCTTTTCACAAATTTCTTCATTTCTTTGTTAAACGCTTTATATTATATTTTGATTTGTGACATAATGTCATCTTTATATTTAACCAGACTAGAACATGCATCAACTTTCAATCACAATCTACGGACGAGTTCAGGGTGTAAATCTGCGACGTCGTATAGTAAATTTTGCGGAGTCTCTCGATCTTAAAGGATATGTATCAAAAAGTTCAGACAACGGTTTAGAGATTATAGCGCAAGGGGAAGAAAAAAACCTCCAAGAACTTCTAGATTGGTGCCAAAAGTCATATTTTCCCGCTAAAATTACAGGGATGAGTTTCAACTGGCAACTACCAGGGAAAACATATAAAAAATTCTCTCTCAAGACTGATAAAACTCTTTTAGCTGATGAAGCTGACAGCCTTTTCAACTTGAGTAAAGAGATCCTCACTAAAGAGCTACTGAAACTAGATCGTGAAAAACAAATTCCTCAACATGTAGTAATAATACCTGATGGCAATAGAAGATGGGCTCTAAAAAATGGATTGACCAAAGAAAAGGGCTATGAAAAAGGATTGAATCCAGGATTAGAATTGTTTAAACTATGTGAGAAAGAAGGTATAAAAGAAA